>JAVCDK010000015.1 GCA_030765865.1 Candidatus Celaenobacter antarcticus
GCCTTCATCAGAATAATCTTCATAAATTCTAATCTTCATCGTTATAACCTTGATAACAAAGCGATTTTATTGTAAAGAAATAATAATCCGTTCAATGTTTTATTTTTGATATATTCCTTGACGCTGAAAAGCTGATATGATAGAAACCAGTAAAAATCTACAGGATTGGATTGAATATGCAAATGGAGATGAGAGAAAACAGAAAAATTATAGAAATTTATACTAATATTACTCATACAGCTAATTACAAAATTGTCAGTCCGTTAGACGATTTGAAATTGAATGAAAATAAAATCAAAGATAATAAAAATGAAAAAATCTAATTGTAAAATCCACGACAAATGTCGTATACACACCCAAATTCGGGGGTATACGCGACATATGACGGGGATACGTTCATTAGTAGCATTTGTGCAGTTCAAAAAATGGATAATAATTTAATAAATTGATTGGAGGTTAATTTGGGAACAGGAACAAAATTATTTAACTTGGCAACACGGGAAATGAAAAGGGCTGCTAAAGAACGAGAAAGACAGGAACGTGACCGAATTAGAAGATTAAAGCAGCTTGAACGTGAGAGAATCAGAGAAGAAAAAGAAGAACTCAGATTGCAAAGACAATTTGAGAAAGAACAACTTCGAGCTAACAAAGAAAAACTAAAAAAAGACCTTGAAAACGAAAAAAAAGATTTTGAAATTCGAGTTAACGAAAGACGAAATATTCGCTTAGAATTCTTAAATAGAATGTAAACGGAGGAAATAATGGAATTAACAACTTCAACAATTATATTCATCGCTTTATCAATTGTATTTTTTATTTTCATAATTTACTTATTCATCCAATTAAAATTAAAGAAAAGAGATGGTAAAACTTTAAACCAAGAATTATCAAACTTATCAAATAATATAAAAGAAAAAAGTACAACCCTTTCTGAAATTACGTACAAGTTAGAAAATTTAAACAAAGAATTACATCATCTTATAGATCTTGAAAAAAATGAAAAAACTTTAAAAGAAAATGTTGAAGATTCAATGAAAAAACTTGAAACTTTATCTAAAGAAATTGAATTGTTAGAAACTTCAAAATCTGAATTATCAGACAATCTTATAAGTATAAAAGATGACGTATCAATTTTTCAACCAGTTCTGGATTTGATAAATGTCGGATTTGTAGATGAACCAGAATATCTTTTCGAGACAAGTGAAAGATTTAAAGAAGAAATTAAAATAATTCGTGAAAATCAAAAAGCATTAATTATTGATAAAAACGCAATCAATATTCCAGAAACAATTGCTTTAACATCTAATAATACTTATACAAACAGAATTCTAAGTGCTCAGTCACAATTAATGTTGAAAGCTTTTAATGTTGAGTGCGACAATCTAATGGCAAAAGTGAGAACGAGTAATTATGCAAAAATTCTTGAAAGAATTGATAAATTAGCAGCTACAATAGAAAAATTATCAATTTCATTGAAATGCGGTTTCAAGAAAGAATATGTTGAACTAAAATTTAAAGAATGTGAGTTACAATATCAATATAAATTGAAAGATGCACGAGAAAAAGAGGAGCAAGCGATAATCAAAGAACAAATGCGAGAAGAACAAAAAGCAATTCGAGAATTTGAGAGAGCTTTAGCAAAAGCCCAAAAAGAAGAAAAAATGTATAAAGATGCTCTTGAAGAAGCCAGAAAAGAGCTTGAGATTTCGAGTGAAAAAGATAGGGAAAAACTAAATGAAAAAATTGCTCTTCTTGAGAAAAAATTACAAGAAGCCGAAGAAAACGAAAAACGTGCAAAAAGTATGGCAGAGCAAACCAAAAGAGGTCACGTTTATATAATCAGTAATATTGGATCTTTTGGAGAGGATATATATAAAATTGGTTTAACAAGAAGATTAGAACCTTTGGAAAGAGTAAAAGAATTAGGTGGTGCAAGTGTTCCGTTTTCTTTTGATGTTCACGCAATGATTTATAGCGAGGATGCCCCAGCTTTGGAGACAAAACTTCATAGAGAATTTTCTCGATTCAGAATTAATCAAGTCAAACTAAGAAAAGAGTTTTTCCGTGTTAATTTACTTGATATAAAAGAAAAAGCGACTGAGATTACTGGTAATGAATTAGATTTTAAAGTTACTGCACTTGCTGAAGATTATTACGAATCATTAAAACTACAAAGTCAGTATTCTTTGACTTAAGTTGAATAAGTGAAAGTAAAAATGCTACTAACAAGCGTGTCGTCGGTTTGGTCTCGCAGTGGTCTTTGCCTGAATCGTTCCGATTCAGGGTTTGGTTTGTTTGTTTACGACGGAATCATGCTGATTCTGCAGCGTGCTTGAACATTAATCGAACTCAAGAGAATAGTATAAGTGTCAAATGATTGTAATTTTATAAAAAAATAGATCGGAGTAATAAATGGAATCTATAATTGGCTTATTAGTACTGATGGGAATTGTTGTAGGTTTTTTTTCAAGTAAATTAGCAAGTGAAAAAGGATATGATAAGACATTATGGTTTTTGGGTGGTTTATTTTTTAATATTATTGCTTTAATAGCAATTGCGGGGTTACCTGTAAAAGATGTTGAGCAGGAAAAGTTAAAAAGGGAAAAAAAGAGAATAGAAAAAATAATAAGAGAAACAGGTAAAAAATCAGGGTTTTAGATTTTTTATCATTAAGATGATTAAAAAAATATGCGCTGAACATTACGACAGTGATTCGGTTATTATTCCGTTTTACTGTACTTGTCACAATCACATTATCCTTCAGACCGGATTTCATCTTCTGATGGAGTTAAAATATAAAAACGATCGTTCACCAAGTTAAAATTTGGAACGATATAAAGGCAGGCAAACTATGCTAAATGGTGCTATAATTGGTTTTATCGCGACTATTTTAGGTGTTATTATTACATATTTACTAACAAATCAGAGAGACAACAAAAAAAACATGGATGAAACACAAAAAATCCTTGATGTAATCAATAATGAAATTAAAGAAAATTTTTGGGCTGTATATAAGACAGAAAAAACGTTTTATGATTCTATAAGATTAATTTCGATAACGATAATTAATACAAGGATTGGATCATTGAAAATTCCTATTCCACAGCTTTTACAAATATTAGAGATTTACGATCTATTTGAAAGGATTAATTCACGAAAACATGAATTAAGAGAAGTAAAAATCGACTCAAATGGTTTACCTAAATGCTCTGATTTAAATGAACTATGTACTCGTTGTCGTTCATTGATAGATGACTATCAAAAAAAGTATGATAAAAAGAATCGTTTTATAAAAAATAATCCAGAGATTGATTAGACGCGGTTTGATAGAGTTATATTTACGAATACTCAATCCGACCAATTTAGATAAAAAAGTATTTAATATATTTTCCGCACTTATCACAAGCTCTACGACTTGTGACAAGTCCTTATATAATCTCTAAAATCTCAACGTAAATTCCGTCTTTACATTCGCTTCGGAATTTACCGTGATCGTCTCTCCGTGCAATCCCATTATCTGCCTGGATAAACTCAGCCCGATACCCGAACCCTCTTTTTTTGTTGTATAAAAGGAAATAAATATCTTATCCATTGAATCCTGCGGGATACCTGCTACCCAACCTGCAAGCTGGAGGATGCCGGTTATGTGAAGGTCAATAAAGAATTTGTGGATAAAATCCCCCGAACACTGATCCGTATAACAGCAAAAGGCAAAAAGGCACTGAAACATTATCGTGATAAGATGAAAACAGTGATAGATTCTTTATCTGAGAATGAATAATAACCTGAATGAAATTAATATTGAATTAATTTTTTTCAGTAACTTCATTCTCCTTTATTTCTGTGCATCTTATACAATCGAGCGATAATTTCCCATTCTTTGTCTTTCATTACTCCGGAATTTTTTGCAGCAGTAAAAATTTCTTCAAAAAAGGCAGGATAAATTCCTATCGCTTCTTGGTAATGGTCGGTAAGCAATTGTCCCATTTCCCGAACTCTAACTTCTGAACGTTTGAGAGCGGACACGATCAAGTAACCGCGTGCTGCAAATAGCCGGTCGTTTAGCCCGGAAGCCATTTCAAACGATTTTTCATACATAGAAAGCGACTGGTCAAATTCTTCCCGATGCAGATTGCATTCTGCTATAAAACTGTACATTTTCACTTGACCACCCACATCCTGAATTCCACAGCAAATCTCAAGATCCTTCTCAAAATATTTCTGCGCTTCTTCATAATTGTTCTCTTTCATCAATAAACGACCAAGTCCACCATAAGACCGACCCAGACCTGGTTTATCATTCAGTTCAGTCTTGGTCTTGATGCTATTTTCGAAGAGTTGTCTTGCAAACGCCTGGTTCTCTATTGAACCATAAGTCAGTTTCTCAGCCAGAGAATTTTCCACCCGAGCCAGAAGTTCGCGAGTTTTTAGATTATCGATGACAAGAGGTAAAAGAAGATTCCGAGCCAGTTCAAGATTTTGCACGATTTTATCTTGATCAGAAGGAGGTAAACTGATGGAGATCAATTGGTATGCCTCTGCTTTTTCGAGATCGTTTTCAGCAGATTTTACGATTGTTTCTCCAATTTCTACAGCTCTTTGGAAATATTTCTGATCACGGGTGCAAAGCCCGGCTTCGTAGAAGCAACGAGTTATTGGTATGAGCAAGTCGTTTGAAATATTCGAGTTTTCTTTAATGAATACTATGCATTTTTGGGCTACCTTTTCCTGGTTCAGATTTTCCACATGAGCTTCACGAATCTCGAGTAAAAGGAATTCCTCTGCCAGTTCAGCAGATTTCCCAAGATTTTCTGCACGCTCTTGAGCCATCGCTAAAAAGGTATGTGCATTATCATGCTGGAAAATCGCACTTGCTGCATGAGCTGCTTTGATGCAATATTGCAAACCTTTCTCTGCATAGTTTGTTCCGCTGGAATAGAAGTGGCGAGCAATCTCAAAAACAGAAGAATTTTGATAACTCTCTAATGTTTGAGCTATCTGAGCATGGTATTCATGGATAAACTGCGGTAAGCTAAGATTTCCCTGCCCTTTACTTGATATTTGAAAATTTTCACGAATTACTTCCAATGAAAAAGAAGACTGGAAAGCATATACATCATCGCTTTCTTGCACATCGTAGATCAATCCTGTTTTCTTCTCGATCTCATCCAGGATATGCAGCAGATCCAATCGTGGAATAGAAAGGCAATCCGAAAGCAAACTTGCATTGAATTCCAATCCTATACAAGCCGCACATCCGATAATGAAACGATGGGTCTGAATCTTCTGTATCTGCAGTTGCACTGCATCGCTATATTCTTCAGGGATTGGAAGTTTATTTATTTGCATATCTTTATCAGACAGCACAAAACCTGCTGGAGATTTGATGAAATAACCCTCTTTGGCAAGATTGGCAATAGTATATAAAAGGAAAAACAATTCACCCCGCTTGTCGCGAATATTTCCCACCATTTGGATAAGTTGCTTGCCCAAATCCCGGGTCAATCCCAGTCCTTTATGCAAAACCGATATCTTTTCTTCACTGGTAAGTTGTTGTAAATGTATAGTGTTTTCCGGTTCAATCTTCAAATCCACCATCACTGCATCACTGCGTGAAGTAAAAAGGAAAAATATCGGAAAGTCAGGAGATTGTTCAAAACGCTCAGCAAGATACTGTAAAAGTTCACGAGAAGCATCGTCAATCCACTGAATATCATCAATGAAGAATAACACCTTATTTTTTCGGGTAATTTTAATAAGTGTCCTATAAATAATATTATATATTTCCTGTTTTGAGTCTATTCCAATTGTATCTCCTTCACCGGAAGGGAACATTAATGATGAAAATGGAATAACAGAATCCACTATTTCATCTAACATCGAATCAATATCAGCCGGATGACTTTGCATGGCAGAGGACAGATTGATGCCCATATAGCTGCCCAACGCCTGTTGAATTGGCGAAAAAGGATGCAAGTGCGGCTCTTCATTTGGACACTCTCCCCGTAAAATCACCAATTCATCATTCATGCTTGCTTTCAATGATTCGATCAGGGCGTTTGCTGTTGCTGTTTTTCCACGTCCGCTGGGACCAATTATTGCTAACGTTATTGTTTTCCCAGTATCCGCATCCGCCTTACGGAAAATATCCTGAGCTTCATGAAATGCTGCAAACTGCTGGTACAAAGGTTGCAATGCTCGTTCAGCCAATGCCTGAGCATCTCGTGGAATATCATCTGGAAGAGCATCCAATCCTATTTTTTCTGTCGTAAATTTAGTCTTGCGGCGTGTAGTAAGTACCATACATGCAACTGAAATCAAAATCAGTGCTGCTAAGATCCAAAGCGGAAAAGGTTGCATAATAAGAATACCCATTCCGGTAAAAGCAGAGAATAGCATTGCAATTACCACAAACCAGACAGATGCGGCATGTGTCTTATCAAGAGCTGAACCCAACAAATAGCCAAGCATTACAATAGAAATAACCTGTGGAATTAATGATAAATATGAATTTATGTCATAAATCAGCATCAGCCCGGAAAAATAAGCAGCAATTCCCAGTCCAACTGCAACAAACGCCAAGCCAAGCTTGCCTTCTTGCTTAAAAATGGGCACAATTTTTTTCAGACGGTTAGTAATTAACCAGTAGATCAACATGGTACCGCTGATAACAACCAGCCCATATAAGAAGGGCCACCAGAAGGAGAGTTTCACCAATGTTTCAGGTGGAGGACTGATGGTTGAAAAAAACGGAGTCAGAATCCAGGGCAAAAAACGTCCTATAGCAAAGGCAAGTAAAGGAACTATGGAAAACTGACCGCGAAGAATTTTACCTTTTTCCGAACTGCCAAATAAGTTAAAAATGAGAAATGCGAGTAAAAGAAAAAAGAGATTCAGCCAGGCCATCGGCTTTAAGGCAACCCTTTTATCCCGACAGAAACTCATATTTGAAATCACATGATAGGGAATATCGGAGTCACCGGTAAAACTACTTGCTTCCAGAATATAAAAATAAATTCCATCAATAACATCAATTTCATTAATAGATATCAATAGCAGATGCGAATCTGAAATAGAATTGAAAAGTGTTTCCAGCAAATTATCAGAAATATTGTTCTCTTTCAAGTCATTCATTTGTTCTGGTGAAAGAATGCTGGAGATTTCCAGATCATTGTGCACAAAAAACTTTGTATCGGAATTGAAAATATAGTGCACTTCATTTTCTAAAGCCGGATTTTCCGGAAAGCTATTGATAACTACACCATATTGAGGAGTAACTCTCACATTATTGATTAGACTTTCATAAAGTGATTCGGCAGATTTCGTTACAGAAATCACATCGGGATCATCCACAAATTCATATGTCCCAGTGCTTGCAGCATCAACGAATATTGTATTTCCCAGCAACCTGGTAAGCGGAAAAACTCCGTAAAAAGTATCGTGAGCCATATCCTGCTGTTGCAAGATATCTGAGCGTAAAGCTTCAATTAGTCTATATTTCAGCAAGCTTGAAGGTGAATCCGGAGAAACAGATTTCTCTGCTTTTGTTAGATAATCCAATGCATTTGAAAAGGATCGCATATCACCATTATCATTTATTCCCAACCAGTAGTAAGTCTCTGCATGATGTATATTCTCTTCAAAATTTGCCATCAAGTTCGTGGTAAAAAGTAGTAATAAAACAAGCACTATTTTTTTCATTTATATCTCCTGCTCGGTTAAAGGTTTTTCAAAATGGTAGATATATTCATGAAGCTTTGCATACCCTCATTCCCAATCCCCCCAGTGAAATATTCAGCAAGCTGAATTCCACGGGGTAAACCAGATTGGGAATGCATAAATCATATTTTACCTTTTATAATATATTTTTCGAGATGAACATTTTTTAAAATTTCTAAATCCTAATTTCTAATGTCAAATAAAATGTCAAAACATAAATGTCTAATTTATTTTTGCTTCATCATTCAAATGGGGAACTGCTTTTGTAACCATTCTCAACCAATGTTTTGATTCTTTATGTTCACGCAAATAATAATTATTAACCACTAAAATCACGAAAATAGTGTTTAAGAAAAACATTCTAAAAAGCTTCATTTTAATTTTTTTGTTCTTTCTCCTCGAACAGCGTCTTGAATAAGAGAAATCAAGAAAATTTTCTCTCTAAATTCCAAAGCGGTATCCATTAGTTAAAAGAAAAACTGGATTCCCTCTTTCGAGGGAATGACATGCCCTTTTTATGTGGAATTACCATACCACAAGTATAAATTTCTACGCTCCCTGAAGTGTATAACTTTTCCATTTTTTTTCGCCTGCACCGTTGAATTTCATTTTATTCAACTGAGGTGTTTTTCGTGCCTTTCGTCTGCAACGGCGTAACGTAGTAAAGACGTGTGGTTTATATATCTTAGCAAATTCGATAATATCCTCACCAAATTTTGCAGTTCTATCCTCGAAATCGAATCTATTTTTATTTGCCATTTGTCATTTGAAATTTCTTTAGTCCCGATACGTCGGGAGTAATTAGAAATTCATATTTACGCATGACCATTTTACTTAAAACGCAACACTTAACGATAAGGTAAATACTTCATTATTTTTATAGGCAATTGTGGTATAAACATCTTTTGTTGTTTTAAATCGTATTGCCAGCTGAATAATAACAGGATCATTGTATTTATTCCGATAATCTTTATCAGGAACATAATCAAACTCAAGTATCAAGCTGAGTCTATCATGCAAGGATTTGAAAAACAATAAGCTGTTCCAGGCAATAGCATATTTCCTCGCCTCCCCATACACAGATATATAAGAAGACATAAATGTTGGGAGTGAAATATTTCCTGCAACGCACGGGGTGACTTTTATATCAACCTCTTCAAATTTTTTATCATTCAAGGAATGGTCATATGCAATGGCGGCTATTGCAATTGTTATCTTGTTAAAATTACCGGAGTTAGGCAGCATCTGAAATCTTAATGAAATATCCTGCCTGTAGTATTTATTGTCGTGAAATTCCGAATAGCTTCCCAGAGAAAACTTCCAGATTTTTTTTATATATTCAAAAGATTGAATTGAAAATGGTGAAATGCCGATTTCAGCCGAAAGAATGTTGTTTTTCACAGGAACTTCCGCATTGTAAAAAGTGAGAGCTTTTACGGGTGGTTTAAGATCAACGAAATCTTGAAATTCCTTTTTCTTCTTAGCAATGAGATCTTTTTCTATCTGCTTCTGTCTAATTTTTAATCTGAATTCATCAACCTTCTGCTTGAGCAGATTTGTTTCTTTCTCTAACCACAATTTGAATTTTTCTTGCGTGCTCCTGATACCCTCTTTCTGTTCGGCTTCCTGTATTTTATTTTCATATATCTTTCGTTCCAATTCTTTTTTCAGTTCCTCGAACACTATTTGATTATATTCATCCTTCTGAATCATTATCATGCTGTAGTAAGTTTTTGAGCTTGTATCTCGATAGTGTTCTGCGATGTGGATACCTTTAAGGTTAACATCAGTTACTACTTCTGTCACAGAAACATAGCTTTCCCATACCTTACCGTTTTTTTCTTTTAATATCTCTTTTTGAACATTGCTGACTTGCACTTCGATATTCTGAGCGAATTCCTTTCGAGCCATTTTATCAGCATCCTGTTTAGAAATTATCGAGCTGCCTATTCCAGAGTAATAATCGGATGCATCTTTAATTGATTTTCCGCTTTGATATCTCTTTGCCCATTCAGGAATAGTGCTATCAGAACACAACAATGAATGAGAAAAAATTAAAACTAAAATAATGATAAGCTTGAATTTCATATAACCTTTAATTCTAAAGTGTATTATTCTGTGGAGATGCATATCTTCCGTTTTCTATAAAGTCATAGTGCATAGCATTCTTTATACCCTCTTTATTCTAATTCCGGAATTTCCGGTTGAAACCGCTCCAGAGAAGCAAAGATTTCTCTGAATAATTTTTTGAAAAATTTCTTTGGCTTCTTTTCATACTGATCCGCTAAAGGTTCTTTAATCCAGAATTTAGCTATATTTCGAAATGCTGGATATCGACCGAAAATAGCACTGGCAAAATCAGCGTAGATCCAACCGGTGAGAAAACCATCCACAAACTGAGTAATATCTTTTATCTCGATTGGATTATCCTTTTTATCCATCTGGATAATATTGGAACGTAAAACTTGAAATTTATTATAGATCGCTGCCTTGGACTCTCTATTCAACTGTGCTACAAAATCTATGGATGCTTTGTTTACAGCTGTGTTATACGAATTTGCCAGATTAGTTAGCATAATATCTGTCTCTTCGGGATGAGCATAATGCAAAATAGCCAATGCCTCGATAATTGACCTGTCCAACTCCTGCCGTTTATCTGCAAAAACCATGTTTTCATTACTCATCGGATAGAGTAGTAAGATCAGATCTGTCAGTATATCATAAGTTTTTTCCCAGAACCGACGTTGGTAACAAAATGTGTCCAGACTGAAACAAGTTATATCGAGCAGGAGTTTTCTCAGTACAAGAAAATCTTCTTCAGCAATGCTTTTGTTTATGATTTCCCAGATCAAATCATTGTTTGTTTCCGTAGCAAATGAGAATTGACAGATTATACCAAGAGGGAAAAAATAATCTCCAACCTTAATGTAGTCCTGCACATATCCATCACGTTCTTCATCTATAAATCGTTTCATTACATCTCGATAACGTTTAACGACCTCTTCGTTTTTTTCTAGAGGTTTCAACTTGGTTTCTCGGCTGGAAAAATAGCTTTCCTGCAAAGAATAATTGAGTGCGCTGCATATGACCCAGCGAGTATAAATATCTCCTTCTTCGAATAAATATTCGCAAACAGATATTACCTCATTGGTTTCATCATATCGCAGTAGAATGTTCAAGATTAGTATAGAAAAAAGTCCAACAAATGCCATTCCATCTTCATCATCTTCGGATACAACCAAAGAATTTAAAAGAATGTCTTTTATCTCTGAGATTCTCTCTGGTTGCGGTGTCATAAAATCTGATAAAGTAAGAAGTATCTCTTTTGTTTGTGATTTTGTAAAAAAAATATGATGAAGGTCTGTTTTGCCGATCTTAATCTGTCGAAATTTATGTACGATAAATCCTGAACCGGCTGTCATCAAAACAGATTTTAAAAAATATCTAATTAAATGCAAGGCAGGATTTTTCTTTCCATAGCCCAAAATGTTTCTGAACAACTTCGCCCAGATATTCATTATTGTCAATACTACTTCCGGTTCTGCCATTGTACATATCTTCAGGCATATCTCAAGCAGAATGCTAATGGATTGCGATCTGCGAATGATGTTCGTCGGTTTTATATTAGAAAGAATTGCATTGATGATGTACAAACCATCTTCAATATTCGTTGAAGAAATTCTGAATAGCAGTTCAGATCCAGCTTTATTCAGTTTCGTATTTTTATTATTAGTCATCATTTCGATGATTTGTAATCCGTCTCTTCTTAAGTGGTAAATTACCGGGATGACAATCTCGTTGATGCACAATTTTTTACGAATCAGGTTTTTCACGAAGTCCAAAACATGTTCGAGACCATTTTCGTCTGCAATTGCAATTTTCTTTAGGATTGCAGTGATTATGCAATAATACTTCTGTTCATTATCCTGTTCAAGTAATAGTTGGCAAATTTGTATATTGTTTGATGCCAGAGAGATAGCAGTGGCAACCGCCTCAAAAAAGATCGGATTGATATTAGCCTTCTTCAGTCCATCAATCCATTTTCGGATAGTATCTTCATCTAACTGTCGCTGCTGAATATTGCCAGAGAGCAAATACTCACGAGCCATCAGATATTCAAAAATTCGGTCATATTTGAACCTGACCAGAAAAGCACCATCTTCCCGAACTATCTCAGAGAGGATTCCTTCATCAAGCAGGCGATTATAAGGTGTTCTGTAATCTGCACTCGACCATTTCAATGCGTGACCATTTGGGCACTTAAAGCGTATTTCTTTATTTTTATCCGGTAGCCATTTCCAGCTGCAATTTTCATTTTCACACACAAGCATTTCGGCTTCATCCAGTTTTTGCCAAATTAGTGTATTTTGTCCGCAATTTGGGCATAAAAATGGAAAATCAACCTGCTCATCGGGTAACCATCGCCAATGGCAAAACATATCAGCACATTGAATGGCATCACCTTTTTCCACCACAGGATTGGGCTCATATATAGCTTCAGTAAGCAGTTCATCCTGGCGGACAAATTCTTCAGGAACCGAATCCGTGCCGTGTTTCCACATCAGTTCTAATAACTGATGTATGATTTGCATATCTTTAGGACTGGGATTTCGATCGGTTGGACGGGTCAATTTTTTGGGATCTGTAGAAAAAATGTATTTCTCGTAAATTGTGGAGAGCGAATTCGGCTTGATGACTGATCTTTTTTTGTATGTTCCCCGATAGGCCTCTGTCAAAATATTCAGCAGGAAAGGATCTTTGCAAGTCTCTCTGATAAAAGGTGAAAGATTATAGAATCTAGTTTTGATAAAACGATTTGCTGCATATTTATCATAAGCTCTTTCCACATCGATATTATTAAATTGAGAAAGGCGGACGAATGGGACCTCATCCTGACCGGAAGATTCTGCAATATCTGGATAGATAATATCAAATGGAAAATCGATTCCTTTAGCAATCATATCCCACATCACAACACGGCAGGTTACCAGAATTTTAAGAAAATTGCTACGATTCTTTTTTGCGAAATTAACGATGAATTTCAGCAATTCATTGGGATTGTCGCTTTCGTTTATCCCGTCGATCATGATTATATAATTACCATTTTGGGGCTTATCACTGTTTGCCAGTTTCAGAAACATATCTTCTAATTTGTTTCCGGGATAAGAGAAAGTGCTCAAAAAGCTGTTATAAGCATCGGATGCAGTTATGCCGCTGCCCTTCAGGTAAAACAGAATATCTGCCGTATCTCTGACCTGTTGATTGACTTTTTTGAAATAATCAATTGCAATTTTCTGACAAAAAGTCGTTTTACCGGAACCTGATTCTGCCAGAATAAAGGAAAGCCCCGTTTCTTTTTTGCTGATGAATTTATTGTAGTGCTGGTGGATCTCGTATCGATCAATAAATAAAGATTCAAATTCTTTAAGATCGAATTTACCGCCGTTTGAGTCAAATATCTCACGATATAGATTGAGGATGGAAGCGGTTTGATACCTATGCCAATCATCATCTTTTTGATGCTGCATTTGTGCTTTTAGAAGCTTCAGATGAGATTTTACACTTTCGAAATTATCCATAGCATTTTTCAAATCAACCACAGTTTGCTTAATCTGCTGCGTGATTTGATCATTGCCAGTAAGTCCCTTGTAAGCTGTTTGTAAGGTTTGAGTACCAGATATTATATGTTCTTCCAGTTTTCCTACAATCTCATTGGTCGTATCTACTTTTTCTCCGACCGATTCAAACTCGCTAAGACGTTCTTTCAAAATTGCACCAACTGCTTTGATATTATCTATGTATTCTGATTCAAAGTTATAAAAATTACCGAGAAGATATTTAATGCTCTTGCCTTTAAGTGTTTCATAAAGCAGCATTTCTTCTTTAGACCATTCGTCTTTCTGAGAATAGATAATAAAATATTCCAACGTCAGCTTTTCCTTATTTTCATTCTCTATATAAAATCTATTTTCTTCATGCAATAAGGGGTAATTTCTAAAGAATTTAATTTCATTGATGTAAGCTATAAGATTTGGGAAATATTCTTGGATCATCTTGTCTGCAGTTTCGCTGTCTAGCCAGATATCGGAATGAACATAATCATTTCGTAGAGGAATCATTTTATTATCAATCCATTTAGCTACATTGCTCAACTTCTTTTGGTTTTTCCAATAGAGTGAAATCAATTCCGGCACGAAGAGCTTTATATCGTTGTGCATAGCTAATCTGGTGATCTCTCTAAGGCAAAACTGCCAATGTCCCATACTCATCCCCTTGAGATTAACATATAAAAAATTATCTATCATCTTTGTTAGTTTGGCATCGGGGAGTTTATTTTGCCGTAGAAGTGATAGATAGTCTGAGATGATGATCAAACCAGTATATTTGAAAGTACTGGCGAAAAGCTTGATCATCTCTCGGAATGCCCGGTCCGGTTCCTTTTTATCATAGATTTCAACGAATACTTCCATTAGGCGAGCTATTGGATAGGGATCATTTTTAATTATATCCGATATTAGCTCCTGATTCCTTAGTTCGCGCGAAAAATCAAGTTTTACTTTATCCATATTATATTCCTGTAGGTTTTATTTCTATTTTGATCGGATTGTGGTCGGAATAGCGAAACTGTTGATTAAAACCTTGCACGCTGAGTAATTCCAGATTGGGTGATAACAAAAATCCATCAATGATGCAGGTATAATTTTCATTTATGATATAGGAGTGTTCCAAGGTGCGGACTGTTGGTACATTTTCATCCAGAGCCCACTGCCAACCATTAGGCGTAAAATCTTCCGGTAAATTATGTATCCAAAACAGAAACTTTTCTTCTGTTGTAGTAGGAAAGTCAGTTTTAATAAGGCGGTGATTCCAATCTCCCCCCACTACCACATAGTTGCCTTTTTTATATTCTTCAAGCATGAAACTTTGCAGTTTGGACAATTGTTTTTTCCGGACCAAGCCCCCTTCATCAAAAGCTGCCAGATGTAAGTCGGCTACTACTAACTGTTTTTCTGTCTCCGGCAGATCATATCTCGATACTATGAAATTGTATCTCTGTTTAAATACTCCAAGCAAACCTTTGTCTTCGAGAGGTAAATTGCAGCGAATTGCTTCTACCGGTTGTAAATTAGAAATTACAGCATTCCCGGTTATCAGTCTTCCAATAATTGGAAACCAGGGAATTTTAACTGTGGGTGAGTGAACTCGATTATAATTTGGCAAAGCATTAATGAGCATCTGCCAGAGATCAAGGTTGTAGGTCAAGCGTGACCTTTTGGAGACTTCTTGGAGTAAAAAAATATTTACAGGATTTTGCTGAATAAAAGTAGTAATATTGGTTATATTCTTGGCAACGATAGCTTTTGAAGGCGGTAAAATGCTTTTTCCACCATCTGCGATAAAATTTGATTCTTCCCCTAAACCCCCATAACCAAGATTCCAGGTCATGATCGTGATCAATTGACCTTGCTTTATTGATTCTTCGGAATTAATTATCATCGGCAAGCTGCCTTCAGTTGGCTTAAAACTTGATACAGTTATTTTAAGAGCCACAATCCAGCCAAATATTACTAATAGAATAATGATGATTGGGATTATTATTATCATAGTTTTTTTGTATTTCATTTTAATACTTTTTTTAATAGTATTGGATGCTATTTCAAAATAATGCTTAATCCTTTCTTTGTAACTATCAAACTTTTACCATTCCCCCTTTTCATAGGAATCTTAAATTTCTTTTTCATATTTTTATCTAACTTGGTTTTTTGTTCCACTTTTTCCTGCGGATACTTATTTATGAAATGATAAGATTAATGTCAAATGAAAGTTATAATTAACTAGCAATTGATACGGACTTGATTTTCATTAATTTCTTCACTTCTTAATCTTACTCACAGCTCTCTGTGGTCTCTGTGGTTTTATTCATTTTTAACTGTAAAATCATATTCACTCCAAGCAGGCACACTAGAACTATTATACTGCTCCTTATTCCAAGTATTGGAAAAAGCACCACTCCGATAATAAGCCCCCCGACCATAGAACCAAGACTATCAAGAAAATAAAAAGTGCTCCCACTCTCTATTTGCTCGATTTTATATTTTGTTTCGAGCAGTTTTGCAAGAATGCTTCCTTCAAGAAATGCAAAGATCAGGTTGCAGATAAGATAAATAATTGCGGGAAAAACATTTTCAAAAAACAGCCATACACTTCCAGCTAATATCAAATTAATACCATACAAAATATACAACGAGAGTTTCATTTTGTTTCGCAGCAAAAATCCGCCGGTCAATCCGATCATAAAAATCGAGGTAAACAGGAAGATCATATAATAAACATTTCCGTACTGCATCTGAAAGAGATTAAGCAACACGAGCTGCAACACGAAATTTACCAGACTGATCACAAAAACCTGCATATCGATAAGAGAATGAGAAATCCTGTTCAGCTTTGATGCACCAAAAGCAATTCCTATAATAACAAAAATACTGATCATAAATAATAATACGACATGCCTTTGCATCCATTGCATTGTGCTGTTAATATTCACATTGAGGATATTTGTCCATACTGAAATTGTAGAAAGATACGCTGCCGGATTCGAAATAGTATTGAGCTCTCCCCTGCCATCAATTGCATTGTGTATCTGCCCTATTCTCAACGGATTGCATTGCTCAAAAATACTCGTATCATTGAACCAGATAGATTGATAGTCCTGTGCGCGCTGCTGAAGCTCTGCCACGATATTTGTGATGGATATATCCTCACTTCCAATATAAATATTCTTTATTGAAGGTATAATGATCGAGTATGAAAAAACACCTGAAAAAGTTTTCCACACTGATGCATTTAGTTGGACAAGCTCGGGAGTCATGAAATTGGTTCCGCTGCTCAAGGTGATCGCCAGAACAGATGAACCATTCGAGAAATGGTCTCTTACCAGCTCAAAGAACTGCAATGTATAATACCTGTTCAAAAGCAATGAAGAAGGATCAGGCACATCGATAAAAATAATATCATACTTATTTGAAGAGCTTCTCAAGTAATGGATCGGATCATCTTGAATATAGTGCACATCCGGGTGTAGAGGGGCAAGAGCAATAATATTCTTGTCCATTTCAAGATAATCAACTTGTTCAATTGTATTATATTTCGTTATTTCAGGAATGAACCCGTTCAGCAATCCACCAATGAGAAGGATGTTCCTGGCATCGGGATTTTGTATCATCACATAATTTACCATTTGTTGGGCATAGAGTTCGTTATCGGTATGGGTAAAAAGTTCTCCATTCCAGTAATAATTCTGCTGTGCGTGACTTTGTGTTACATCAAGACGTCCATACTTTGAATCCCGCGAAAGGATTAGTTCCTGCGGCTTATACTTCTTTGCATATAATTGTTGAAAGAATGTATCTACAAAAGGAATTGCTGCAAGAAATATAATAAGCGGAATAATTAAATATTTCTTTCGCTGTGCTATAAAAAGGATAATGAGATTAATAACTCCCAATACAACAAGCATCGTGATGTGCGATAGAAGGAAGATCAATAAAGCAAAAAGAACTCCTCCCAAAATAATGCCGATACTTTCCAGCACATACCCCTTGTGTACCGGTTCCGGCGCAGCTTTTATATATGAACACAACAATGGGAAAAGCGCTCCCAACACCAGACATCCCGGAGTGAGGATCAGAAGAGCAAGAAGAAAAATATTACCAAGCTCGAACATTTCACCGGAAACCACAGTAAGCAATCCTGCAAACAATTGTATGCCAAAAAATTGCAAGATCATCAAAAATGAAAGGAGCAGAAAACCCGTTTCTATGTAGCCCTTCAATTTATCTTTCTGCAAAAGATATTTTCCGATAAAACTCCCTATAGCGATCATAAAAAGCCACAGTGAGAGATATATCGCGTACACGATCTCGTTGCCGCGTACTTCGATAAGCAGCTCACGCAAAAGCACAGTCTGCCCGACGAGTGAGGTCATTCCAAGAGAAATAAAGAGCAGAAATTTCTTTCTCATTCGCCCTTGCTCTTAGAATTCCCCAAAAATTTCATACCCGCAAAATTTACATCTGCCATTAATGATGTTTTCTTCTTTCACAGTATAACCGGAGCGGTCAATGATCTTCTTTCCGCAATTCGGACAAAATGTATCTTCTGCAATATATCCAACATTCCCAACATACACATATTTCAAGCTTTCCTCGAGTGCGATCTCATACGCCATTTCAAGAGTTTTGACCGGAGTGGCAGGTCGGTTTGTGAGCTTGTAATTTGGGAAGAATCTCGAAAAATGCAACGGGTATTCATCCCCTATTTCTTCCCGGATCCATATGCACATATCACGTATCATCTCAGGATCGTCATTGGCATCTGGAATGACAAGATTGGTGATCTCAAAAAATAGTCCTTCCTCTTTGCAGATCTCGATCGTTCTGAGAACCGGCTCAAGAGATCCAGTTGTGTAGGTCGAATAGAAATCATCGGAATAACCCTTCAGGTCTATGTTTGCTGCATCCAGATATGGAATGAGCTTTCGCAGCGGTTCTTCATTAATGTATCCGCAGGTGACCCACACTGTTTTCAGTCCCTGCTCATGCGCACATTTTGCAATATCATACATATATTCATAGAAAATTGTGGGTTCTGTGTATGTAAAGGCAATGCTTTCGCAGTTATAAAGTTTTGCTGTTTCAACGACTTGTTCGGGAGTGAGCTCATATGCCTGGACTTCATCGGGCTTTGACTGAGAAATCGTCCAATTCTGGCAGAAATTACAACGCAAGTTGCACCCGGCAGTAGCGAGTGAAAGTATATTTGATCCCGGATAAAAATGGTAGAGCGGTTTCTTCTCAATAGGATCAATATTTATGGATACAGGTCGATTGTAAACAAGAGTATAAAGCGTGCCGTCAATGTTCTGGCGGACTCCGCACACGCCTGTAATTCCCTCGGACAATCTGCAATAATTCGGACAGAGATTACATTGCACAGCGCCCTTCTCGAGCTTTTCATAGAATTGCGCTTCCTTCAATAGCCCCACATCTTGCGATGATGCGAGCAAAATTAATGACAGTACAAACAATAAGGTAATGACCAAAAAATTTTTCATAAATTAATTCGACCAAATACTGTATATTTGTCAATAAAATGAATATCTTCGCTCGTCTTCCCCAAAAAGCAGATTTTTTTTTGAGTATGTTATGATGGAGGAAAGCATGTATAAACAATCAAAATGAAATAGTACATTTCCCTATGACATCATAGAAATTATCGTGAAGAAATATCGAAATGAAAGTGTAAGTGAGATACAATCCCAAGTCGTTCTTTTCACAACCAACTCGTGCTTATAAAGGATTTCATTCATTCCGCTATGTGGGTATTTTTATTGGCTGATTAAGAATAATCAGCCCTACATGTAGGGTCAACTTGTAATATCTTCTCAACTCGTTCCTAAGTTGCCAGACTATGTGAAAACGATTTCTTTAAGTTATAATTACCCCCATCCCTAACCCTTCCCCCTATCGAAGGGGAAGGGAAATGCCTACAGCAAATGAAGATAGATCCGTGGGTTGAGAAAATATTGAGCATTTCACTAGTTTTCGCACAGACCGACAACTTGGTAACCAGCAAAGATGTTTGTTGATTTTTTTCTGTGTCTCTGCTTGCTGCGTTGTAGCATAACGAAAACGGGTGGTGAAAGATTTTTTATATTTTATCGGAAAGCTGGAGTTATCAACCGTATCCTATGCGGTAAGATCTTCACATAGATATTTCGTTTATCCTTTATAAATGGTATTTCCCCATCAAGATAGAGCGGCAGGTCGCGCTGTGCTTCGATGAGAATTTCCTTGCCCCTATAGAGGTGAGCTGCAGGAAGTTCCGTATGTGTGCCCTTCACTGCTTTGGGAATGAATTTGAAGATTTTTCTTCTTGATAGTTTATCAATAATGCAAAAGTCAAATAATTCATCATCTATCTTGGCATCCGGAGTAAGATAAAATTTGCCTCCACAGCAAATGCCGTTTCCCACCGTAACAAAGAGTGCGTCTTTCGTAAAGGTCTCACCATTTATCGTGACAGTGACATAATAGCTGTCTTTTCGGATGAGGGCTTTCATCACTGCATACATATATCCTGGGAATCCACTCAGCCATTTATTTTTTGTGTAGGAAATTGCAACCTGCGCATCAAAGCCAACGCCAAGAGTATTAATGAAATAATAATCCTCGATCTGCCCGATATCCACAAGTTGCACATGATGTTCTTTTATGACTTGAATTATATCTCGTAATTTATGAGGAAGATCAAGATTCTTAGAAAAATCGTTGCCACCTCCGATAGGAATAATGCCAAGATTTATATTCTCAGGATATCCTGACTTCATAACGCCATTAACCACTTCGTTGATAGTGCCATCTCCTCCGGCTGCAATAATGTTTTCCACGCCTTGAATAACTGCTTCATGTGCAAAATCTATCGCCTGTCGGGAGCAGTTTGTCAGCACCATTTCGTAGGGCATGTTGAACTTCTTAAAATAGTGCTCGATCGTGCGGGCGCTCTTGAATGCTTTTCCTTTTGCTGCAAATGGGTTAAGAATTATTTTATACATTATTCTCCGTAAAATACCACGTTTCGGAATTTGTAGAAACTAAACCAGTATATCAATTTTTTTGATAATCCCCTATCAATTCAGGAATTTTCCTGAAAAGTTCTTTTACACCTTCGATATCTTTTCCGCCTGCCATAGCCATATCGGATTTCCCGCCGCCTTTTCCACCGATCACTGCAGCAGCGCGGTTCACGATCTTACCTGCATGGAAATTTTTAGTAAGATCCTCTGTGACAATACAGATAAGGGATATTTTATCATCAAATTGTGTTCCGAGCAAACCAATGCCAGATCCGATTTTCTGCCTGAGCATATCCGCTGCTTCTTTAAGCTGATGAATGTCTTTGGTATCGAGTAATCCTGATACTACGGAAATGCTGTCGATCGTCTGTTTGCCTTTAATCAACTGAGCGATAACGTCTTTTAAATTTGCCCTCTCAAGTTCTTCGACGTGTTTTCTTAATTCTTTATTATCATTGTGTAATCTATCGATCTTCTCAGGAACCTCAGAAATTTTCGTATTCAACTGCTGCTGGAGCACATGCAGGATAAGTTCGTGCTGTTTTACAAATTCAAAGGCATATAATCCGGTCACCGCTTCGATCCTGCGAACACCTGCTGCAATTGAGCTTTCAGATATTATTTTGAAGAATCCGATATCCCCTGTGCGCTGGCTGTGAAGACCTCCGCAGAGTTCCAAGGAGTAATCCCCTATTTCGATTACCCGTACTTTCTTCTCATATTTTTCCCCAAAAAGTGCCATTGCACCTTTTTTTCTTGCGTCATCGAGATTTTCGATTGAGTGATTGACCGGAATGTTCGTCATGATCTTCTCGTTTACAAGAAGTTCTACTTTATCAAGTTCGTCCTGTGTAACCTGCTGAAAATGAGTGAAGTCAAAACGGAGTCTGTCCGGTGCAACGTGTGACCCTTTTTGATGAAGATGGGTTCCGAGCACCTGCCTAAGTGCAGCATGAAGGAGGTGGGTTGCAGTGTGATTTCGTGCGATATTTCTTCTTCTTTCAAGGTCAACAAGCGCTTTGACTTTTTTGTCTGTTATTGTGCCTTTGACCAGCTTGCCAAAGTGAAAGATCACGTCATTCTGCTTCTGCACGTCCTCGATTTCGATCTCAAATTCATTATTGAAAATCTTTCCCGTGTCCGCAACCTCACCGCCGGATTCTGCATAGAAAGGAGTCTTGTTTAAAACAAAAACCGTATTGTTGTCCTCATCGACATAGTAGTGCTCGATCACACAATTAGCAGCATCATTTTCATAACCGACAAATTCGCTTTTGTGCTCTGCAGGAATATTGAGTTTTGAGAAGGAATCGCTTTGTCGAACGAATTTCGCATCTTCACGAGCCCGGTTCTTCTGGGCTTCCATCTCTTTATTAAATCCCTTTTTATCAACTTCAAGTCCTTTTTCCTTTGCCATGAGTTCTGTAAGATCAAGAGGGAAGCCGTATGTGTCATAGAGCATGAAGGCATTTTTCCCGGATATCACAGTGCTTGTTCCAAGATTTTCCACAATGTCGTTGAATCTATTGATGCCCATATCGAGTGTCTGATTAAAGCGTTCTTCCTCGGCATTGATAGCCATCTTAATATGCACTTTTTTTTCAATTATTTCCGGATATTGCTCTCCAAGAATTTCGCAAACTGTACCAACGAGTTCAGCAAGGAAAGGTTTGTGTATATTTATTATTCTTCCGAATCTGGTTGCTCTACGCAGTATTCTCCTAATGACATAACCTCTTCCCACATTTGAAGGAAGCACACCATCTGCGATCGCAAATGTCAATGCGCGGATATGGTCGGATATGACGCGGAATGCGTGTTTTTCATCTTGAAATTTGACCTGAGCTATTTTTTCGATATGCTTAATAATCGGCATGAAGAGATCTGTTTCATAGTTGGTGGTTTTTCCTTGAAGAATCGCCACAAGACGCTCAAAACCAGCGCCTGTATCCACATGCTTTTTCGGAAGATCGATAAGTTCGCCGTTGTTCAATCTGTTGAATTGGATAAATACAAGATTCCATATTTCTACATAACGTCCGCATGAACCGTTCACCTCGCAGCGGTGATTCGGGTCATCCTTTTGTGAGCAGTGTTCGACACCTCTGTCATAAAAAATTTCGGAGCACGGACCGCAGGGACCTGTATCTGCCATCTCCCAGAAATTGTCTTTATCTTCGAACTTGAGTACGCGATCCGGATCGATGTCTGTTACTTTATTCCACAATTCAAAGGATTCATCGTCTTCATAGTGCACTGTTGCGTAGAGTTTGTCTTTAGGTATTTTCCAAATAGAAGTCACGAGTTCCCATGCCCATTCGATAGCTTCTTTCTTGTAATAATCACCAAAGGACCAGTTGCCGAGCATTTCAAAGAAGGTGTGATGATATTCATCTTTCCCCACTTCTTCGAGATCGTTATGTTTGCCTCCTGCTCTCAGGCATTTTTGGCTGTCCACCGCGCGCGTGTAATCTCGAGAACCTGTTCCCAGGAAGATATCCTTGAATTGGTTCATTCCTGCATTGGTAAAAAGAAGTGATGGATCGTTGATCGGCACAAGTGGAGCGGACGGAACTATCTCATGTTCTTTTGCGGCAAAGAAGTCTATAAAACTTTTTCTAATCTCTGAACTAGATAGCATGGGAGCGATATCCTTTTTCGGGGTATAGAAAAAGCAGTTCAGCTACTGTCAAGAAAAACAATGGCATGCCAGCGTAGTTCCCAAAAAATTTGACAAATAACAGGGTGCTTAAAAATGTAGCGAACTCAGGGCCAGTAACTCAGTGGTAGAGTATCGCCCTTTTAAGGCGAGAGTCGAAGGTTCGAATCCTTCCTGGCTCACCATTTTTATCAGTAATTTTTGAGGCCCCATCGTCTAACGGTTAGGACTCAGGATTTTCATTCCTGCAATAGGGGTTCGATTCCCCTTGGGGTCACCATTTTGGGCTTATCATCAAAATATTCTGTAAGTGCCTGATAATGGGAGAGGTTAGGGGTGTTCGATGACCATTAGGTCCAACTCCAATCCTTCAGGGAATAGATGTATAAAACCTTGAATTTATCAATGGATTTCAGCTTGATCTTCCTGTCATGGACGTCTTGGCCGAACCCTCCGTTAATTCGTAACTCTATAACACTTTCCTTTTTGCTTTCAAGCTTTGTAATAGCTGTTGAATATTTGTTTATGCTTTATCTGCTGCTTCTCTTTCTCATTGTAGATTCTCTTGAGTTCATTCTCGAAGATGGTGACAACGTTTGGGTTTTGGGGGCTAGTGAAATATTTGCATAACTTACCTTACATATGGAAGATATAAACAAAAAGATGGGGTGAGAAAAGATGCGTTAATCGGTCTACCACAGGGTATTTACAGAGAAACCGACCTCAAAAAAACACTGGAAATTCTCGAAGCAACTTTTGCCAGTACGGAGTCTCCAAGACTAAGTCGTTTGATTGGAATTTCTTTGCGCAAACTCAGGTAAAATTATCCAAATTCCAGATAAATTTCGAACTTTGAAACAATTTTTTTAAGACAATAATAAAAAAGGACCGAATTTCTTCAGTCCTTTTTTCGAAAATGTGAAGAGGAGAAAATGTGAGATGGCGATGTGCCGAAAAAGTGCAATAGCGAAAAAGAAAAATGTTCAGAAAATCATTTCGAGGATTCAAACGTCCATTTCGAGGAAGTTCTGATCATAGTAACAAGCATAGCAATTATGTGATCATATTTATCAAAGAGATCTTTATAAGTATTATCATCTATATAATCGCAATTTATTGAAAATTCTAACCAAACTTGTGTTTCTGCTGCCTCTCCTTCTGAATCTGATAACTTGGAAATAAATGCCTTTTCATATCTTCGTTTACGGAATGCTTCAGCAATATTGGATGAAACAGACCGAGAACTCCGCCTGATCTGATCGGTCAATGAATATCTCTCTTCTTTGGGAAATGATTTAGTGATTTTGAAAATCTCCATCGCCGTATCGAATGATAGCCTGAAAACTTCTAAATCTTGGTGTGTTTGTATTTTCAAATCTCCTCCTTCAAATTATTCTATTTATTACTAGTATATCCTAATTTATAACCTCGCCACTTCTCATTTTCTCCCCCTCGCCTTATCTCAAATTCTTTATATGCCCTTTTCCAACTCCTTTAACCTTGCACCCTAATTTCAGATATTTCTTTATTTTTTCATCAGAAAGGAAATTCGAGCAATCAATAATGAGGGGAGTTCCCTCTGACATCTTTAAAACTTTCTCCGGCTCGAGTTCCATGTATTCAGAATGCCCCACTGCGAATATTATCACATTGGTTCCTTTTAATGCTTCCTTTAGAGATTTTTGAATTGGAATATTTTCCATTTCCGGCCAATATTCCACATAAGGATCATGCGTTTTGACTATTGCCCAGTTCTCATTTAAAAATTTAATCAATGTTTCGGAAGGTGAATGACGCGTATCACCAAGGTCTTCGAGATATGAGACCCCCAGAACAGCAATCCTCACATCTTTTAACTCGGAATACTCTTCTTTAATCAAATCGATCGTGTGGAGCGGCATGGTGTCGTTTATATTCACGGAATTGATAGCAATGTTCAGCTTTTCATCAATATGGAAGATAGCATCCATTGCCCAATTAGCCAGCACCGGATCTTTTGTGAGACAATAGCCACCGACTCCAAGACTCGGACGAAGTAAGTTGTCATGTGTTCCTTTGCGTTTACGTATCGCTGCACGCACTTTATGGATATCTACCCCTATTTTTTCTGCACATTTTGCCCATTCAAGGGTAAGCGCTATATTCGTAGCACGATAGGAGTTTTCCATCACTTTAGAAAGCTCTGATGCATTAGTGTTGTCTAATTCAGTAAGAGGATATTTCTCAGTATCGAGAATATTGTTTAAAAACTCACGGGCAACATACTTGCTCTTTTCGTTCACCCCCGAGAAAACACGCCAGAAATCCCGGATTGAACTTACGTATTTTGCACCCGGCATGACGCGTTCATAAGAATGGGCGATCAGCGGGGGAGTCTTTTTTATATCTATTCCTCGTTTTGTGAACTCTTCTTCAACAACTGGTTTTACAACATTTTCGCAAGTTCCGGGTGGGACTGTTGTTTCTACAAGAATGAGACACTCGGGCGAGATATACTTACCAAGTGTCTTCATCCCATCTCTGAAAGCAGACATATCGCAATACCCCTGAGATGCATCTCCAAAAGCGGGCTTTGTAGCGTCAAGCTGAATATCAACGACCACAATATCTGCAACTTTATAGGCATAATTGAGCCATGTTGCGCGAAGTGTCTTCTTCTCTACGACAGTTCTGTGGAAGATCTCAGGTACTTCGGCATCAGAAGAACTCACCGGTGGAACTCCAGTATTAATAACAGGCACTTTCCAGAAAGAGCGTGCAGAAGCTCTTTGTTGTCCGTGAACGAAATATAGGAATTTCCCATTTTCATCAACAGCATCTGCAACAACCGCAGCCATGACACATCCGACAAAGCCCATGCCCTGGACTGCTACGATTTTCCGGCCCAGCTTTTTCTGTTCACCTGTAATTTCTTTTAGTTTTTTTAATTCTAATACTGATTCGGCATCAGTTGGGATTTGGAACTCTGTTCCGTTGGGTGATATTGAAATATTTTTCATAGATTACTCCGTAATAGGGTTTTGGATTATGGGTTTTTGGTTTATGGTTCTATAATTTGCTTATTCTTGAATTGATTAATTTATACAATTTCTTTGAAATTATCACACATTTATCAACAATATCATTCTTGATTGCTTCTGTAATATATCCTATCTTGTATGCTATTTCTATCTGGGTTTGTATTTCTGCAGATGAACCTTTTGCAATATTGAAGTATCTGATGCTAAGAGGATTTGATCCACTCTCATCACCTTCAGATATATTACTTGGAACACTAACTGCTGCCCTTCTAATTTGGCTTCTTAGATCATAATCGTTAGCAAATTTACCCGAATTTGTAATCTTATAAATATGGAGGACTAATTCCATAGACAACTGCCACACTTCGAGTTCCCGAAAATTACCCATAATTATCTAATCTTGTGTTTAATTAGAACCATATACCATGTACCCTTTACCTGTTACCATTTAATATTTCAACTCAATCCCGGAATATAAATAATTCTTAACCTTATCATCTTTATTCTCATATTCATATCTGAGATGAAACTGTAATTCCGGAGTAAAATTATAATGTATTGAAGTAACGATGTTTTGTTTTCTGCTTATTTCACCCGCTAAAAATTCAGTATTGGGCTGCGGTTTGAAAGGATCATTGCTTATACTGCCCTGCTGCATGTTAGAATAAAGTATTTTACATTCGAGACCAGGTAATAAATAATGGGC
>JAVCDK010000013.1 GCA_030765865.1 Candidatus Celaenobacter antarcticus
TTGTTGCTCCTGATGATTTTGTATATGGGAAGATATTGAATAACATCGAAGAGGTAAAAGCCAGAAAGGGAAAGATCATAGTGGTTGCGAATGAGCCCAGCAATGGTCTGGAAAGTCTCGCCGATGACATAATTTTTGTTCCCAGAACCCTTCCTGCGCTCACGCCGCTTCTGACAGTGATCCCGCTCCAGCTTTTTGCGTATCATGTAGCGGTACAGAGAGGGCTCGATGTTGACCAGCCGAGGAACCTGGCAAAAAGCGTAACCGTCGAATAACGTGAGATGAGCCAGCGGATCGAGAAGTGCAATGCCATTGTACTGAAGGTTACAGAATACAGTAATACCAGCCAGATCATACAGTTTTTTTCAAAGGAATTTGGACATATCGGTGTGATAGCTAAAGGCACTCGAAATCCCAAGAATAAATATTACGGACTGATTCAGCACCTTGGAAATTATGAGATCGTTATTTACAGAAAAGACACCTCACTTTCTTTGCTTAAAGAAATCTCACTCATCGATGACCACAGTGGGCTTACTTCCGACTTTACGATGACTGTTCTCGCACATGCTGGGGCAGAACTCTACCTTCAGCTTATGTTCGAGGAAGATGATTATAAAAAGTTTTATATCCTACTTGCACAGTTTTATACATTTCTTCCCACGGTGAAAAAAAATCATATTCTGGTTTTTTGGAGATTTTTGCTTCGCGTTGCCGGCTTCCTGGGATTCTCTCTCAAGTTCCGACAATGCCAGGTGTGCGGGACACAGAACAGCGAGCTCTTTCGTGGGATTTCTTTCGTTCATAATGGATTTATTTGCAGCAATTGTTCCCGAAAGAGAGCCGCTACTGAGCATTTCCAGATAAATGAATCCACAAGAAAATTACTGCTTATATTAAGAAGTCTTTATAATTTGGAATCGTTTGAAATTACCGAGCAGGATATAAAAACGATCAATACGATCTTACGCACCTATCTCAGCTATCACCTCCATAAGAAAATCCATTTGAGGAGTTTGGAAGTTTTGTAATTTCGTTGGTTGCTTTCTCGATAGTAAATTCATGACGAAAAAAAAATTAAATTTGACAAAAAATAATTACAAATTCATTTTTCTCTTAAATTGAAAATTTCAATTTATTATAAAATCTGAAAAGGAAAAATTATGGATCTAAGTTATATGAATAAATTCATATAGATAAAACCTTTCTATAGTCCTTCCCCAAATAGAGAGGTATCTCCTGTTGAAAGCAGAAGTATAAAAGAGGAAAAATGGATAGTGGAATTGAGACAAGAACGTATGGGAATTACTCCTTAATTGACTCCACAATGTAAGGAGGACAAGGGACTGGAGAAAAAAATTAGAGAGGTTAAAATGAAAAATAAAATTTCCCTTTGTAGTATAATTTTTGTAATGGTACTTTCAAATATAATCTTTGCTGAACAGATTATAAAAACGTATTATTTTGATGAACCAGAACTCATTTCTGATAGTATATATATAAGAATAGAAATTCCAGATGGAGTTGTTATTGGCACACCTGGGTATCCAGCACTCCCATACAAAGGAATACAGATATTGCTTCCTCAAAATGAGAATATATCAGAGGTTATTATTGAGACAGGTAATCAAATCTCTTTAGGCACCCATCTCGTTTACCCTATACAAAGACAAATTCCAATAAGTGACACAACCGGAATTGGTTTTACTGAACCGGATCCTGTTATATATGAAAGTTCCGAGCAATATCCAGCAGAACAAAATACAGATTTCAGCATCCATTACCTTGCCGGATATTCAATAGGTTGCTTAGCAATTACCCCTTTATCTTACATACCTGAAGAGGGTGAGCTTATTTATTATGAGTCAGTTACGGTGATTATTGAAACTGCTTATAATTCTGCTGCTGAGGATGCTGCGAATAATTTCTTATTTGATAACAATCCTATGATAGAATCCCGATTACAAGTACTTGTTGAAAATTATGAAGATAAGGATATATTCTATAACCCTAAAAGAGTAAGACCGGATGACTCGTATGATTATATTATTGTAACTGCCTCAATTTACGAAGATGATTTTCAACCATTAGCAGACTTTTATGAACAAAGAGGGTATCGAACAAAAATTACATTAATTCAAGATATTCTATCTTCCTATAGTGGCGTGGATGATGCAGATAGGTTAAGAAACTATTTCACGGATGAGTATAATCAGCATTCCTTTCAGTATGCACTGCTCGCTGGTGATACGGATATAATATCCCACAGAGGACTATATGGAATAGTCAACGCGGGAAATCCCTATGAAAAGATTGATTATGACATTCCCTCAGATATGTACTATTCATGTTTAGATAATACCTCTGCCCCAGGTAGTGGTCCAGGGTGGAATAATGATGATGATGAAAAGTGGGGTGAACCAAATGAAGCTGATCTTTTATCAGAATTTTGCATCGGAAGAATCTGTGTAAATAATTCAACCGAGATAGCCAATTTTATTAATAAAACAATAATGTATTCAGAAAATCCGGTGTCATATGAAATACAAAACGCTTTATTGATCGGCGAAAATCTTAATTGGCAAGTAACTGGTGGCGATTACTTGGATGAATTGATAGGTGGTTGTAGCACAAATGGCTATATAACTATAGGTATGCCCATTTATTGGGATACTATAAAACTTTACTTCAAAATTGAACCATGGGGTTCAGAGGACTTGTTCCCACTTCTTAGCAATGGACCTAATCTTGTTAATCATTTAGGGCATGGAAATGTAACTAAATGCTTGGGTATTTATAATTCTGACTTAACTCCTTATAATATAACAAACAATGGTTCAGATCATAACTTTTTTAACGGTTACTCACAAGCTTGTTATTCAGGTTCTTACGATAATAGAGATCCAAATGGGAATTACACTAGCGACTGTTTTACAGAGAGGATTACCGCAATGGAAACTGGAGCAGCTACATTTATAGCTAATTCTCGTTATGGCTGGGGCAATTATTCCACTACTGACGGTGCATCCCAAATTTTCCATCGCTATTGGATTGATACATTCTTTGGAAGAAACGAGTTCTCAATTGCTGCCGCAAACCAACTTTCCAAAGAAAAAGCTATTCCCGCTATTAATGCAGAAAAAGTTAATCGGTGGTGTTGTTATGAACTAAATGTATTTGGTGACCCCATGCTACAATTATGGACGGAATCCCCAGAATGTATTAGTGCGTCTTATAATAGTGTCCTTTATATAGGACAGACCAGCTTTGAGATTACAAACGTGAACTGCGATACCGGACGAGTGGCGATTCATTTCAATGACGAAATTATTGCTAAGGGTGATATAGAAAATGGTTCAATAGAGCTTAATATCTTTGATCCTCCAAGTAATACTGGCACTGCTGTTATTTCTATCTTGTCTCATAATTATTATTTCTATCAGGACGAAATATCTGTAATTCCTTTCAGTTATGCAGTGATAGAACCTGAATCTCTTCCAATAAATGAATTAACGGAAGTTATGATTACAGTCTATCAAGATGATAAAGGAACTCCTCTACCCGGTGTTAATGTAGAAGCGTATGGACCTGGAATATTTGGTGATACATTAGGTGTTACTGATGAAGATGGAGTTTGTGTGCTCAATTTTGGCGCAGAATATGGTGGGAATGATTTAGTGAAGATAAAGGGCTGGGAATCTGGTGCTGGCTATTATATCTTTGATGAAGCAATTCCCATTACTGATGGTATAAATCTGACAAATTCTGATTTAACTGTTACAACCAGCATCGGCATAATTGATACGTTTGCGATGAACCTGCCAGGGAGATTACATTCTGTTGTGGAAGAAGATAATTGTATGCTTTGGTATAAAATAAATAATAGTGAGTGGCAAAACACAGCAGAAGATAGCATAGAAATTATCCCTGAGGAACTTGGCATAGTTACAGGAATGATTACTAAATCCGGTTATAATGTCTATCAAGAAGCATTCCCTATAAAAAGAGTTTATGGAACCGTGTCTGGAATAGTAACTGATACTAATGCAAATTTTGTGGATGATGCTAAAATCAGCATATATACGTTAGAAGGATCTCCCGTAGTTACAACATATACAGATGAAAATGGAGAATATATTTTAAACGGCACGATTCCAGTAGGAGAATATATCTTTACTATTGAAAGATTCAGTTATGCAATTTACGAAGATAACCAGTGGGTACAGTATGGAGAAAATACAATTAACATAGAACTAGACTTTGCAGAAACCTATACTGTTAATGGAATGATTTGTTATGGGGAGAATGATCCGGGAACGGCAGCAGTTAAAGTGTATAGAAACGATAATTATGAGTTAGTGGATAGTCTTGAATGCATCTCTGAGACGGGTGTGGGCATTTTTACTACAGAGCTTGTAAATTACGCATATCTATTTGAAATAGAATCCTTTGGATATGAAGTACTCGACACAGTAATTGTTGTCGATGAGGATAATATGTGGGCTATATTTATACCCGAACCGCATGATTATGTTAAAGACGTTCCCGATGAATACCCTAATATACAGAGCGCTATTAATGCTTGTGTTGACGGTGATACGGTTTTGGTCTATACTGGGACCTATTACGAAAATATAAACTATCTTGGAAAGAACATTACAGTTGGTAGTCCATTTCTTACCGAACAGGATCCATCATATATTGAACAGACGATAATCAGCGGAGACAATGGAGGAAGCGTGGTTACTTTTGAGAACGGGGAAGATACTACTGCAATTTTAACTGGTTTTACTATTACACAGGGTTCTGGAAAACTTATAGAAACTGATGGAGAACTTATCTCTTATGGCGGAGGAATCTATTGCGGAAACGAAAGTTCAGCCACTTTAAGTCATCTTATAGTTAAAGAAAATACTGCACAATGTGGTGCAGGGATGTGGATTGACCATGATAATATACAGACCATCATTAATGACTGTGTAATTGCTGAAAATAACGCAACGTCAGCTGGTGGGGGCATGGCAATTCGCAATCATTCTGCAACCCTAATAAATTGCTCTATAATTAATAATTTCTCAGATTATATGGCAGGTGCTATCTTTGGTTATAGTGAAGAAATTAACTTAAGAAATTGTATTCTTTGGAATAACTCTCAGTCTCAAGAAACTCATTGCTACTTCGCTAGTGGTGCTGTGGTTTCAATATCATACTCTGATATAGAAGAAGGAGAATCCGGAATAGAACTTGTATCCAGTACATTAATTTGGGATGAGGGAAACATATCTGATGATCCTTGCTTCACCGATCCTGACAATGGCGACTACTCCTTAACCTGGAATAATACTGTTCGCAGTCCTTGTATAGATACCGGTGATCCCGATATAGTTTATAATGACGCAGATGAAACACGAGCAGATATGGGAGCCATCCCCGCTATTGCCCACAATTACGATTGCAGAACCCTTAAAGAGGGCTGGAACTGGTTCTCATTCCCTGTGCTGGATACTGTAACAACTGGAAATGTGGATGCATTGATAGCACTGGATCCAATACTGGATAATATGGAAGAGTGCCAAATAAAAGAACTGCGGGTTTGGTGGAATCCTGAAATATGGGACTGGGTAAATGACATAGGCGATTTTCGCAGTGTCGATGGCTATAAGATCCAGATGAATGCACCTGACACACTTCCTATTTCGGGTTTTCTTGAAGATCCCGATGCGGTCATCACGCTTGAAGCAGAAACTGAATATGGAAACTGGATCGGCTATTTTATTGAGCACAGTATGAAACCACAGGATGCTTTTACACAGGTATGGGATAAGCTCACTTATATTAAGGCACAAAATTGGACTATTCTATTTGATAAACAACAACAAGCTCAACAGCAGGGAGTTTGTCCTACTGTTGACTATGGAAAATCTTATGTAGTGGGTGTATCAGAGAATTGCAATTTTACCTGGGGGCTTCCCCTTCAACCTGCAGATCCTTATGAAAAGTCAGAAACGGTAGTATTTATTTATGAAGAGCAGTCAGACTATATGCCAATCTTTGTTGATAGTACCGAAGCTCTTAATGCTATAGATGAGATAGGCGTGTTCCTTGAAGATGAGTGCATCGGTGCAAGTGTCATAGAAGGATTCCCTGTCTTTATCTCTGCCTATGTCAATGATGATTCCACCCATACAAAGGGTGGTGATGAGCTTACGTTTCTGGTAGCAAGTTATGGCAAAAGCGAAAAAAGAAGTATTCCTGTTTTCCTCTATAATGAAGCCCAAGATTTGTATGTGGAAAAACCTGTAATCCTTGATAATAACAGTTATGCGCTTGTGAGGTTAGGCACCGGAGCAGGGATAGAATTACCAAAAGAATTTACGGTCTATCAGAACTACCCGAATCCGTTCAGTTGCAACTTTGGCAAGAGTACAACGACAATTTCCTTTATGCCCTCCACTGAAGCAGAAAATTCCGAGATAAGGATATATAACACAAAAGGGCAACTGGTAAAACAATTCAAGATACAGAATTCAAAAAATGCAATGAATGAAGTTGCATGGGACGGAAAAGATGATCATGGAACTCAATTGGGTAACGGCATTTACTTCTATAAAGTAAGTTCCGGCAAGAAATCAGCGATCAAGAAGATGGTTATTCTTCGATAAAAAATCAAGATAAAACCTGATATGTAAAAAATGTGGAGTGCATTGATAATGTTACGACGTAAAGCATTGATCCTGATCTTATCGGGAATGCACTCCATATTTTTATTTTGGAGATACGTATGTTAAAAAGAACGGTGTTATCACTATTTATTGTATTATCTTTCTTTACGTTATCCTCGCTTAATTCAGATACTATCATCGTAAATGTCAACAGCACGGGAGATTACACATACATACAGCAGGGTATAGACAATTCAGTAAACGGCGATACTGTATTAGTCTATCCAGGAACATATTTTGAAAATATCAACTATAATGGAAAAAATATCATCCTCGCAAGTTTATATTTACTTACCCATAATAACTCATACATTGATTCAACAATAATTGATGGCAATCAGAATGGAAGCGTAGTAACTTTTGAAAGTGGAGAAGATAGCACAGTTGTTTTATGCGGATTTACTATTCAAAATGGAAGTGGGACCTATTATTTACATAATTACCATGGTGGTGGTTTATTATGTAAAAATGCTCATCCCACAATCAGTAATTGTAATATAGAAAACAACGTTGCTGAACAGGGAGGAGGGATAAGCTGTGTTTCATCCCATATTCATTTAATAGGTACCACAATTAAAAATAACTATGCTGAATATGGTGGCGGCGGAATATTTCTTGCGAATAATTCTAATGCAAGCTTTAATGCTTACGAAAGATGTAATATTTTCTTAAATTATGGTTCTAATAGTTGTGATCTACGTTCTATAAATTGTGATAATATCAATATAATAGTTGATACATTTACAGTGTCAGAACCGGATAATTATTTTTCTTATCCTGTTGATTATTTTACTTTTAACATACTAAACTCTAAAATAGAACCTATAAATCAAGACTTATATGTAAGTCCAGTCGGAGATAATAGTAATAGTGGTTTAACACCAGTAGAACCGCTGAAAAATATTTCTTATGCTTTAACCAAAATTGCTTCTGACAGCACTCATCCAAATACTATTCATTTAGCCAATGGTATTTATTCACCAAGTTTGACCGAGGAGATATTTCCTCTTAATTGTAGAAGTTATGTTTCAATAATAGGTGAAAACGAAGTGAATACAATACTTGATGGAAATAATTTATCTGGTATTATAGCATGTGTCTTTGGAGACAACTTTTTTTCCATTGAAAATCTCACTGTTAAGAATGGTTTTGCAAGTAATGGTGGTGGTATAAGTTTTAGCGTAAATTCTAGTCCGACAATAAAAAATGTAACTATAGAGGATAACTCAGTCACTGGTGGAGGTGGAGGAGTTTTGTGTTATAATAATTCCTGTCCTGTTTTTGAAGATGTTAGTATTATAAATAATTACGCAGGATCTGTAGGTGGTGGTATATGTATAAGTAATTCCAGTCCAGTATTAAAAAATGTAATAATTAGTGGTAATATTGTAGATACTGTATGGGGTTCATCTGCTGGAATAAATGTAGTTGCAAATTCTAATCCTTTACTAATTAATGTAGCGATAATTAACAATATATCTGGTGATGATGGTAGTATTTTAGGAACTGGTAATAATGGTTGTCCAGAATTAAACAATATTACAATTTCTGGTAATAATATAATAGATAATGTTATTTATTGCATGTGGAATGATAGTATATATTTTAACAATTGTATTCTTTATAACACTGAAGCTTATAATGAGATAAAATTTTATAGTAATGGTTATTCAAATTTAGTTTCTATATCTTATACTGACATCAAAGATGGTGAAGCTGGGATACAGACTAATGGTGCTGGCACAGTAAACTGGCTTGAAGGTAACATAGACTCTATTCCCCAATTTGTTGGTGGCGATCCGTTTAGTTATGAGTTAACGAAATATTCACCCTGTATCGATGCCGGCACACCAGATACAACAGGGTTACATCTCCCAGCAACTGACTTGGCAGGGAATCAAAGGATTTATAATGGCAAAATAGATATTGGTGCATACGAATATCAAGGATATGGTATAGATGAACCGGATACATCGTTTGTTCACAATTTGTATTTATTTAAAAATACACCAAATCCTTTTAAGGAATCAACCACAATATCTTTTATCTCAGCAGATTATGAGAGGATAAAGGAATATACGCTTTCAATTTACAATACCAAAGGACAGCTTGTGAGAAGATATGAAGGATCAAAGGACGATTTCTGGGTAAGAACTGAAATTGTCTGGAATGGCACGGATGAGCAGGGAAAGCAGGTCGCACCGGGAACGTATTTATATAAATTAGAGTATAATGGGCATGCAGTAGTGAGGAAGATGATTCGCCTACGTTAGCACTCCGGCGTAACAAGTCCTGCTTCGCTAACGCTTCGCAATGTAAAATAAAAAATGGAAAATGTGGAGTCAGGTGAGTAGATAAGAATGAAAGAACAAAATCATAAAAGGCGATACCAATTGTAAAAGCTTGTCATTCTGATTGAAGCGAAGCGGAGAGAAGAATCTATTTATTAAAAGCATGTTTCCAAAAAATAGACCCTTCGATAAACCCAGGGTGACAATTGTTTTAGTTGAGAGGTGTGTTTTTTGTTATAACTTCACCCTGGCCCTCTACTAAAAGGAAGTGGAATTAAATGAAGAATATTTGCCAGCAATAAAATTTTTCCCCAGTGTCATTCTCGTGAAAGCGGGATTCAGTATTTACAAACGATAATAAAAAGATGTGCTTTAATTCCAAAACCTTGCGAACGGTTGAAAGCATTATTTGAGATAATCGTTCACTTCTGAAATCTTAAATTGGCATTCTTCAATGGTCAATCAATACAAGAATGGAAGCAGGGGCTTGTGGGGGGAAAATACGCAAGATCGGAATCTTGCGTTACATTTCTTCAACTTTCACTGGGGTTAGAGAAAAGAGAGATATTGTATCAATTACTCTTTTCAAGAAGCGAGTTATGAAGTGTTGGATAAACCTACCCCCGCCCTGTTTATCAAGAATTTGTAAAAACTTTGCGAAAGTTTAGAACTTTCGCAAAGGTCATCCAACAAGCTTTCTCAACACGATCCTGTATGAAGGTCTATACAAATTCCTATAAGCAGTAGAATGTGAAAAATGTGGAAAATCCTTTTCACATAAAATCTTATTAAATTTTCCCCATTGGTTTAGAGTAAAATTTTCAAAATTCTTGTTCTCGATCAATGAACCTAATTCAAGCCAAGAGTGTTTTAATTTATCTTTGTCGGGAATCATTTTTCGCTGCGTTTCACACATCATTTTAAAAAGCGCATCAAGCGAATCTTCCTTTTTAAAAACAGGTATATTCAATCGTACGAGTTCATGATCCAATGAAATATCAACATACAGTCCAGTTTCATAGCTTTCATTATATGATTCAAATTCCTTTTTCAGGTAAGAATATGCCAGTTCTTTATTCTGCAAGATATGTGCAGGTCCCATCACACTCTGGTAGAGAAGTTTATATATATCCTCGAGTTCCATTGCAGGGTAACGCTTCAAATGGTAAAAAATAAGTTCGATCATTTTCTTTTGGTTCATGGCAGCACTCCACATTTTGTGAAATTATTGACAAGAAAATCAGCTCGCTCAAATGCAATGCTAACTTTATGTCCTTACTATGGGTATGCAAATCAAATTTTAACCACAAAGAACAAAGAGTAAATTTATCGTAATAGTGTATGTGTTCGATGATTTATTTGTGTAGTAGTTTGGAATAAGAAATTTTAAGAATTATTAATATAGGAGTTAAAATGGTGTTTTATTCAAAACTGATCAGGATGCTTAATAGTCATCCAAACGTACTGGAAGATATTCCACGCAAAGAGATGATCAAGCGCTCTATCGACGATGGTGAAGCTGTGGTCTCTGCAAATGGTACTTGTACCACATGGACACCAATTGAATCTACTGGCAGGAGTCCAAAGGATACAATGATCGTACAACGCCCTGAAAGCGAAGCTGATATTGATTGGAATTCACCCAATAATATTCCCATTGATCCTGAAACATGTGATATGATCCTTGAAGATACGCTCATAACCTTTTCTGATAAGGACAAAATCTATATTACCAATCGAGTGCTCAGCGCAGAAATATCTTATGCGTTGCCCATACGAACGATCTGTGATCAATCTCTCACAGCACTTTTTACAGATAATATGTTCCGTTCGGTTCCTGGGGATATTTCCGAAAGCGTTTTTGCGAAAAATGGTTTTACGATCCTCGTGCTTCCTTATGACAAGCTGAATAGAGAGCGTTATAAAGGGCGGCTTCGCACATTGCCTGATGGGAAGACATCGAATATGGCAATCGTTATGGATTTTGACAGACGAATCGGTGTGGTGTATGGCTCTGCTTATGGAGGAAGCGTCAAAAAATTGATGTTCACTGTGATGAATTACTATCTTCCTGCGGAAGGAATCTTGCCTTTGCATTGTTCAGCTAATGAAGGAGAGAACGGAGATTCTGCACTTTTACTTGGGCTTTCGGGCACAGGAAAGACAACGCTTTCTGCCGATCCCAAACGAGCACTTCTGGGAGATGATGAGCATGGCTGGAGTGAAAAAGGTATTGCAAATTTTGAAAACGGTTGTTATGCGAAACTTATAAATCTGCAAGCTGACAAAGAACCGGAAATTTTTCACGCGGTGTTTCATGATGCTGATTATCTCGATCATGGAGCAATTATTGAAAACTGCATGATGTATCCGGACGGACATTTTGATGTCGATGATGAACGCATAACCCCGAATTCCCGTGGATCATATCCTCTTTCTTTTCTCTCAAATATCAAAAAATCTTCGAAATCAGGTCATCCATCCACGATTCTTTTTCTTACTGCTGATGCAAATGCGGTGATTCCGCCCATTGCAAAGCTGAATCCGGAACAGGCAATGCTGTGGTTCCTGATGGGATATACAAGCAAACTCGCAGGTACTGAGACTGGAATTGTTGAACCGGTCTCCACATTTTCACGTTTTTTTGGGGAGCCCTTTATGCCGAGAAATCCTGACGTCTATGCATTTATGTTGGGCGAGAAAATGAAGAAATATCACTCGCAAGTTTATCTTGTGAATACCGGGTGGAGTGGTGGACCCTTTGGTGTTGGGTTACGCATGGATATCAATTTGACCAGAAGACTCGTTGATGCTGCATTGGGTGGAGAGCTTAAAAATGTGAAATATAGAGATGACAACTTATTCCATTTATCAGTCCCGATTGAATGCCCGGGAGTTCCTTCCGAAATTCTCGAACCACGCAACACATGGGAAGACAAGAGTGCCTATAATGAGAGGGCAAAAAAATTATCTTTGGAATTCAGCGCTCACTTTGACAAGGCATATGGAGATAAAAATATCGATCCTGCTGTTCGTGCGCAGTGTCCCGGTAAATAATATTCGGTTTATATAAATAAAAAACCCCACTATAGCTTAGCGGGGTTTTTTTTGAATAAAGTATTACTTATTTCCTTCTTCGATCATTTCCTTTGGTTTCTCTTTTTCGACGGGTTCGGGGACACGTTCCCATGTCTGGCTGCGACCGATTCGGAAAATAACTTTGATGTAACCTCGCACCTGCAATTTGGTACCATCTTCAATAGTACGGATCTTGCAATTGTAGATCTTTCCTTTTTTAGGATCAAGGATCTTTCCGCCATCCCACCAGCCGTTCTTATCTTCGGTAAGTCCCCACATGATGGTTGCACCTTTAATGGGTTTTCCAGTAAGGTCTCTGGAACCCTCGGCACAGGTCGGATTCTGGTCTTCGTCGGGTTTGCGGAAAAGCTCAAGGATTTTGCCTTTCATTTCGCCGTTTTCAACCCAGATATTAACGATTGATTTTGCTTGTCCTGTTTCATCGTCGATGGTTTTCCACCAGCCGACAGGTGAGAGGTTGTCTGCATAAAGTGCCATGGTGATAAAGATGACACCCATTATAAGTAAGAGTAGTTTTTTCATTGCTCCTCCAGGAGTTTTATTTGATTTGAAGTGATTTTTTTCATACAAAAATTATTGTTAAAACTACAACGATGAACAAGCTTGGTAGCATATTTATAACTTTTAATTTCTTGATCTCTAAAATTGTAATTCCTAATCCAATAAGAATTATTCCACCCACAGCAGTAAGTTCATTGATAATAGGTATGGTTACAGACTGTTCAAAAAGTTTTGCAAATAGAGTCAACCCACCTTGATAGATGAGCAACGGGATCACAGAAAGCATTACCCCGATGCCAAGAGCTGCGGCAAGTGCAATCGAAGCGACTCCATCAAGAAGAGATTTGGTAAGAAGAAGGTTTGGGTTCCCACCAAGCCCTTCCTCGATCGCTCCTAAAATAGTCATCGATCCCATACAGAAAAGCAAGAACGCAGTTACCAATCCTTCAGAGAATTTATCGTTTTGTGAGTGCCATTTTTTCTTAAGAGAATTGCTCATCTTTGTCAACCATGCATCGATATTCAGCAGCTCGCCTATGATCGAGCCCAGAATGAGACTGAAGATCAAAATGAGATAATGCTCGGTTTTCAAAGCCATTGTAATTCCGAGGAAGATCGTGAATAATCCAATTGCCTGGAATGTAATAGTTGTAAGCTTCTCGGGGAGTTTTTTTCTGAGAATTATTCCAATAATACTACCAACGATCACCGCACCTACGTTAACAAATGTACCGATCATACTATTCGAACCTGCCTACTGTGAAAAACTCCTGGATTTCTTTAATGTCTGAATTCAGTGCTTCTTTTAGTGTGCCGACGAAAAGCGCCTTACCTTCATCAAGAAACACAATTCGGTCGGCAATTCTATGAATGCTGGCGAGTTCATGGGTGACAACCACAATTGTCATATTGAGTTGTCGCTTGAGTTGGAGCAAAAGGTCATCAATCGCTTTCGAGGTTATTGGATCAAGCCCAGCAGAGGGTTCATCACAAAAAAGTAGTTGAGGGTCGAGCGCAATTGCCCGAGCAAGTGCCGCACGCTTTTTCATACCTCCGGAAAGTTCAGATGTCGACAAGTACATTGCATGTGCAAGCTCAACAAGATTTAGCTTTGTTTCGATGATCCTGTTAATAAGTTCTCTGTCGAGATTCGAGTGTTGCTCCAAAGGAATTGCGACATTTTCGCCAACCGAAAGTGAGTTTAAAAGCGCACCATTCTGGAAAAGTACTCCGCATTTCATGAGAATTTCATCTAAATCTTCCTCTTCAATTCCAACGATTTCTTTATCAAAGACCTTTATTGAACCCGATACCGGTTTTAGCAACCCGATAATGTGTTTAAGGAGTGTAGTTTTTCCGCACCCGCTCCCGCCTAAGATTATGAAAACCTCGTTCTCTTTTATATCAAGAGTAATGCCATCAAGAATACGACGTCCATCAAACTCAGTGATCAGGTCTTTAACTTCAATTATTTTTTCCATAGCAATTAATAGAATAAAAGACCCAGAATCGAGTCAGCAACAATAACCATAAAGATGGCTGTTACCACCGAAGCAGTTGTCGAACGTCCCACTCCTCCAGCACCACCTTTTGCTCGCAGTCCGAAAAAGACCCCAACAATTGTGATCAACCATGCAAAGACAAAACTTTTCACCACGCTTGTAATGATGTCTTTTAGCACCATGACATTTGCCATTCTATCCACAAATGCTGTAGGACTTAACTTAAGATACGTGATGCCAATCAGGAATCCTCCCATAATTCCAATGATATCAGCAAAAATCGTAAGGAGCGGAGTAGCAATTGTCATCGCATATAATTTTGGCAACACAACATATTTAATAGGATTGAGAGCCATTGTTTTAAGAGCATCGAGCTCTTCAGAGATTTTCATCGTAGCAATTTCAGAAGCAATCGCAGAACCGCTTCTGCCTGCAAGAATAATTGCAGTCATAAGAGGACCCATTTCACGAGTCATAGAAATTGCAATAAGGTCAACGATATAAATATTTGCTCCGAAGCTTCTGAGTTGCTGTGCTGATTGAAGCGAGAGAATGAAACCAATAAGGAATGAGATCAGTCCTACTATTGGAAGTGCGTTTACACCGATCAGATTGCTTTGAACGACGAACTCTCCCTTGCGCTGTCCCTTTTTGGAAAACAGACCTGCCACACCCCAGTAGAGCATATCTGAAGCAAGATATATGAAGTATTTGATATTATCAAAAAAACTGAAACCCTTATCCCCAAGACCTTCAAAATAGCCAAGCTTCCGTGGTTTTTCAAACTCCTTTCCACTTAATTCCAGGGATGAAAAAGCGGTAAGAGAATTTTGTACTTTTTCCGAGGCGTTTATAACTTTTGTTTCAATTGAGGATTTTTTGAGAGATTCTATAACTTGATCAATCGCAGCAACACCAGCACTGTCTATGGTCTTAAGCCCACCGGCATCTATTGAAAGTTCAGTATTTTGCTTAATATCAGAGAAGTTTGCAGAAACAAATTTAAGAAATGCTTCTGCATTTTTTATAGTCAGTTCGTCTTGTAAGACGAGAGCTTCGTTCTTGAATTCAAAGGAATTCATATTAGAAGGAGATGATCGTCAGATCCAGTGAAAGATTATGATCTACCTGCGTCCAGGATTTAGTTTCATCTTGCTTTACTGTAAGGGTATAATCTAAGGAGACATAACTGGATAGACGGAAGCTGAGTGTGTTATCAAGCCTGAAAACCTGTTTCCTGCTTTTTTCAAAAGGATAAAGCGTATAGAATTCAGCGACATAGTTTATATTGTTAGAGATGCGGAAGTCGCCACCAACATTACCTTCAAATCCGCTCAGGTTGACAGATTCAAGTTCTCTGAATATATTGGGATCTGTAGTATCTTGTTCATAAACATTTGAGTTTACAGTTTGAGAAAATCCCAAACCGGTTTTGATATATAGATTGCTTGTATTTGTATTAAACAAAGTAAGATTAAGTCCAATACCTTCCTCAAGACTTAATGGATACAGCATAGGGGTTATCTGCACATTATCACTATTTGTGATAGTTTGAATGGTATCTCCTTCTGTATTGATTTTATAGATAACTGGTTGGTCAGCTTCGAGGTAGAACTTTGTCGGGAAAACATTTGAAGCAAGACGTAATCGACCATACACACCAAAGGATTTAATGAAGTAAAAGATATATGTGGGTTGCAATTGAAATGAGTTTGAATAGATACGGAAATCTTTATCCTGCTCTTTAGTAAACCCTATATTCAAATCCTGCCGAGAAGAAAAATAATGAGGGAATACATCGTACCTTAACTCATTATTTATCTTAGTACTCAGCGTGATATTCGTAACAGATTCATCTTTGTTCGCAAAGTTATCGCTGCTGAGAAGAAAGCTTCCTTTTATGGATGTATAGTATCTCCATGCACGTACCTGATCGGACTCTTTCATTTCCGGTAAAATACCTGCGCCAACAAAATTCTTCGTGGAGGAGTCCATTACGATCGTAAGTTCTTCCAGCATACCTTCCATCACACGTATTGTCGTGAAATTAATAAATGTTTTTGGAGATTCTTTATATTTGATGATCTTGTAAACTCCTGGTTTCAGGAGCCAGGTTTCTTGTTTTTCTCCAGGCTGATCTTCCTTTGCACTATATTTTGTACCAATGCTGTTTTTATAGTTATCGATCTGATAGATTTCATAAGCTTCGCGAATGAAATCTCTGTTCTGGTCGATGATCTTCACAATAAGACCGCTCCATGTGGGTTCAATTATTCGTGTTTGACCAGCTTTCAGAGTCACATCGACTTTTACCTTTTGCTCTATTAAAAGTGCTGAACCGATCACCAATGTGTAAGAACCAGGGTTCATAAAGATGCTTTGTCCAACTGGACATGCGTCTTTTACTAATTGTCCGTTTTGATAGATCATATATCCTGGTTCAAGTTCTGGATCAGACATAGCCGGCACAAATATTCTACCCATACCGAGCTGGTCGTCGATTCCTTCTTGCTTGAGCTGTCGCATTGGTTCCGGTGCATACCAGGTATTATATTTATCTTTGAGAAAAAGACTGCTAGATTGCTTACTTTGAGACAGGGCATTGCCGGTCAGGGCTGTTATTAAAATAATGAGTATGAAAAATATTTTTTTCATGTATTCCTCCGCAACTGTATGCTATTTGCCCTGCGTTGGGGCAGGTTGGTTTTTTTGTAATGTTTCAAAATATTCCTGTACTTTTCTAAGAAAGATAGTAATCTCATTTTTAAGTGTGTCACTTAATGTTTTTGCAAAAAAGCTCATACTTTCTGTGTACAAGGGAGCATATCTCTTGATTTCGTAATTTACTACTGTAATATTATTTTTCACGTCTATCATTTGTATGGTCATGCCTATATCAGCCCGTTGGAACTCATTGAGGGGAAGGTCGCTAACGTATTTTTCAATATTATGGATCGAGCCCGTGATGATATAGTCGGGACGTTGGTCCAGAAAGATTTTTTTGCATTCATGAACAAGATTCAGTGCCCTGATATGATTAATAATAAGTGCTGTTATGGCATCAGGAGGTCTGCGCGCCCATAAGCTCCATCTGTCATAATACACTTCATGAGCAGACTGCCGAATGACAATTCTCGAATTATCATAGGTTTTGTCTATTTTAAAGTCTTTTACTTGAACGGTATAGGGATATGGTGTGGTGAGCACATCGTTCTTTGTAATGGGGGGGACATAATCTAGTATATAAAAGTGTGCCCACTGCATTCGAGAACAACCCAAAGCCAAAATAGCAAGAATGATAATTATGATATTTTTACTCTTCATTATGGTCCTCCTGGATATGAATCCCCTGATCTTGATTTGAGGAGAAGTGACGGATTTTCTGAGATCATGCGAGAGAATTCGTTGATATTCTGCATGGTTTCTTTGAGCAGATGAATGGTTTCAATGACATCATCCTGGCTTTCCAGAACAGTGTAATTGATATTATTAAATGCTTCAGTAAGATTATTGACCGAATTATTAATATTACTGACAGTATTATTAAATTTATCGAGATCAAGTTTCTGTGTAACATCATTTATAGTAGTGAGAAGATTCGCCAATTCTGATGAAATACGAGCAATATTCTTAATGCTTTCATTAAGACTTTCTCTGTTATCCTCAAGTATAAGGTCTAAGTTCTTTAGGGAATTGTTCGTATTGGCGACAGCTTCCTGAATATTTTGCTGTGTGCGCTCATCAAATATATTTGCAATATTCCTCAAGATTTCATCAACCTTTGCTGCAATATCTTGAGCTTTATCGGTAATCACATCTAAAGTAGATGTACCCGGCTGTATATAGGATCCAGGTTTTAGGTTTTTTTCTCGAGGATCACCGCCAACCAGCTCAATCTGCTTCAGCCCTGTTATACCAACTGCTGCCATCACAGCTTTTACATCAGTTTTAATGGGAGTTCCTGCCTTAACACTGATCTCGACTATAACAGTCGTTACATCATCTTTATCAATGTTAAGTTCTTCGATCCTTCCAACCCGAATACCGTGATACTGTACAGCACTACCGACGTTCATTCCACTCACGGATTGATCTTTATAAGCGATGAAGTAGATGTCTTTTTTATCAAAGAGTTTCGTGCCGACAATTATGCCGATCAGGACAAACAAAAAGACTAATCCAACTATTATGAAAATGCCTAATCTAATTTTCTGAGATTTTGAAACCATATATTCTCCACAAATGTTGAGAGGTGCAAACGATATTTATGTCAATTTTTTTGAGTAAATTCTTATTATTCAGGAATTACCACACAAAAACAACACCACTATTAGGAAAGAACCATTCGTCTGATGAGCTTTTCATGACAATCTTTTTACCTTTGATCTTCTCATGCGGGTATTTTTCTTTGCCTGAAAAAATGGGTATGATCTCGACGCTTTCGATATTCGTGTGTGCAAAGTCAAAGGTCATTGTAATCCCCTTTGTAAGCTCGGCAATATAAATTGTCAGCTGATGTTTATTTTTGGGATAATAGGTGATCGTATCAATGGTGAATTGCACTTCTTTTCCGAGAAGTTCACTTAGTTTAGGATGGGAACATTCGATTTCAAGGTTAGAGAATTCATTTTCTGGTGTGCTGTGTTGAATTATACTATGGTGAAGTACCAGGTCATCGATCATGATTTTATCGATCTGAAATGAATTAACAAGATCAATTTTGCTGTCAAGCAGCCAGCGATACTCAACATCAGGTGAGAGGATATATTGTTCAAGATCCTCGGGACTTGTAGCGCACACGATCTTGAAAGTATCGTTAGTGAGTCTCTTTTTATAACGTAACTTTGTTTTAGTATGATAAAAAAACTTAGATACAAGCGGATCGAGGTCTGTTTCCGATAGCACGATCTCATGAACGAAATCTCGTTTCCAACTTATTTCTCTATCAGCCTGGTAAAAGAGCTTTTTTAATACTTCTTGATATACGATGCTGCCGATCTCACTGCTATTGAGCCGTTGGTTAAGAGATGTCTGGATAACCTTCTCAAGAGTTGTATCTGTAAAATCCTTAGCAATAAAGGTCCTTCTGGAAATTGGTTCTATTGCAGTATCTTTATGTTCTCGAATATAAATTCTCTGAGCGCGTCTTCCAAGATTGCACGCCATTTCGTAGGTAAGCCCATTATAAAATGAGCTGAGTTCTTCGATCGAGATCGAGTGAGTTTTTTCACTTCCGATCAAAGTGACTTCGTCTCCGACCTTTGCATTTTTCACATGTGAAATGTCAACAATAATCATATCCATGGTCACCCGACCAAGAATGGGGCATATCGTATCATGAATCAAAACCTTACCGCAGTTTGAAAGGAGGAAATTGTATCCGTCTCCATAACCGATTGGAAGTATTGCAGCTTTTGTAATATTTTTTGTGATAAAGGTCTGATTATAACTTATACCTACATTTTCCGGAAATTCTTTTATCAGTCCGATTTTTGATTTAAATGTCATGACAGGTTTAAGCTTAATTTTATTCTTTAGATTGTCAGCAGTGTAAATGCCATAGGAAAGCAGTCCGGCGCGAACCATTGTGTGGCAAGATTGAGGACAATTGATGATGGCAGCGCTGTTGGCAATATGCTTGTACAGGGGGTCGATACCAATATTTTTAAAAATCTCAATGATCGTTTTGAAGCGTTTATTCTGTGTCTCTGTGAAGGAAATATCTTCTGTTTCGCTCATTGAAAAATGTGAAGAAAGCCCGTCGATCTGTAGATTTTTTAATCCTTTTAATACAGATGCAATAGTTTTTGCTTCTTCCCATAAAAAACCGGCGCGACCCATCCCAGTATCAAAGAGTATATGGATTGGTAGTTTTTTATTATGCTTTTTTGCATAAACGTTTAGAGCTTGAGCAAAGTCTATGTCAGAAATGGATGGAGTAAGGTCATAAGTAACAAGGGTTTCAATCTCGCTTTCAAATGAAGGGCTGAGCACAAGGATTCGCGAGTTAATATTTTCCAGTCTGAGCAGTACCCCTTCGTCGCTGTTTGCTACACCAAGCCAATGAACACCTAATTTTTCAGCTTCACGGGCTATCTCGATGGAGCCATGTCCATAGGCATCGGCTTTAACGATCTGCATGTATAGCGTGTCTGACGCCATGTGGCTTTTAAGCTGTTCTACATTATAGCGGAAATTATCGAGATCTATTATAGTCCAGCTTCGGAAGAGTTCTTTGTCCTTCTTCATAAAGATAGAAAAATTCCTCCATTCTGAGTAAGAATGTTGGGATCAAAATAGTCTGGTGTAATATTTATTTTACTTTTGCTAACCAGTAATCGTTAATTGAAGGGAACTTTCCTTTAAGTTGTTTTCCCAATTCATTTGCATCGGGCGCTGAGTAAAGACCTTTAAGACGCAGACGATAAAAAAGCTTACCGTTTTTCTTGGTAGTCGTAATTTTGGTTTCGTATCCGTACTGCGCAAGCTTGTTCTTCTCTGTGATGATATTTGCATAACTCGGGCTGGCAGCAACTTGAAGTTCATACAGTTTAGCTTGGTCGGGTGGAACTTTTTTTGCAGGAACTGTCTGCTGTGCTGCCGATGTCGTTTCTTCTGCCTGGTCTTCCGGCTTTGTAACTTCGGTTTTCTTAGGCGGTTTGACTTCATCGGTTTTCTTCTTACCGCATCCCTGAATACTTACCAGAGAAACAAGAAGAACAATCACCAAAATGGCAATTACAAAATATTTTCTTTTCATGTGAGCCCCCATATTATTTTAAATAAAACAATCTTTCTTAAAAAAACTCGTCAAGTAATTACTTTATTCATTAACTTCACGATAAGTTATCTTGACAGTAAAATTTAGTCAAGTTCCAATTTCTCACATGAAAAAGGTCTTTTCAAGATTGGCGATTTGTCTTTTTATAATAGCTGTTTTTTCCTGCGGCAAAGATAAACCTCCAACTGGCGGTCCCAAGGATACAACTTCCCCCGAGATAATAGATTTTGAGCCGGGAAATTTAACAAAAAATTTTCGAGACGATGAAATTACGATCACTTTTACCGAAACTATTGATGAGCGCTCTTTTGAGGATGCACTCCACCTTTATCCTCCTATCATGAAGAAAAAAATCACTTCTGGCAAGCACAGCGTAACGATAAAGTTCAGGGAAGATCTCAATCCAGATCAAACCTATCTGCTCACACTTGATACTCACTGCAAAGACCTTCGTGACAATTCTCTAGAAAAAGCACACACTCTGATCTTTTCAACTTCCGACAGCATTTCTGCACACAAATTGGACGTTAATCTGGAGCTGGATGAACGAGCTCCCGAACGGCAGGGGATGTATTTCGTGCAGCTCTATAATACTCAGGATACAATTTTTATTACATCGCAAAATGCAGAGGTATTACAAAAATTTACTTTTGAGAATCTCCCTTCTAATGAGGTTTCAGTTGTTGCTTTTTTAGATGCTAATAATAATTCAGATGTTGAAAAAAAACGGGAACTATTTGCCGAGAAAATTGTAAAATTGATTGATCCGGAAAATGAGATCACTCTTACTCTTGCCCTTCAGGACACGACCAAGCCGGTTTTGAAAAATATTATAACTGAAAGTGCACAGCGTCTACTCATCCGTTTTAGTGAGGATATTAAAAACGTCCGCTCAATAAAAATTATGGACCAAACCACAAAGAACAGGTTGCCAATTTGTGAATACATAATTACGGGCTCAGACATTGAGTGTATTACCGGTGTATGTGACACGAATGCGTATATGCTTGAGTTAAAGGACGTTATCGATTTCAAAGATAATATCACAAAACTTGATACTATCAATTTCATTAACAGGCAATTGCCGGACACAACATTTTTGGAACTGGATTCTCTTTCACATGAGGACGGGCAGACAGTTACAACCTTAACTCCCGAATTCAGAATAAAATTCAACAAGTTAATTCCTCTGGAAAATATCTCTGCCTCACTTGTTAATTCCGAAGATGAGAAACCGGTTGAACTTTCAATTCAAAAAGAGCGAGGATATACTTTTGTAGTGAAACCGAAAAAACTGTTAAAAAATTATGTTCCATATTTGTTAATAGTATCTGAAAAAACAACGGATTATGAGGGTAATACATTAAAGGAAGGAATCAGAATCTCGATTTTGCCTTTACTCTACAAATAGCTACTGATGAGTCAATTATGAAATGGCGTAAATTGAATTTTAACAAATTTTGAAACCTCATCCTAACCTTCTCCTATCTGAGGAGAAGGCAATATAAGGAATGTCAAAATTCAATTACCACTTCTAATAGAAGCTTGACTTGACACTATTTCCAGTATTTTAGCTCAACCTTATCGTCAATGATTTCGAGATAGCTGTGATGTTTTATCCAATCACCAAGATTAATATACGTTCCCTTGTCAAGATGTAGCATCCGCGGATTGTGTATGTGTCCCATGAGCGTATAATTAATACCTTCATCAAACAATTTATTTGAAAAATCGATCAAGCCCTTTTCCTGTTTTGCCAGTGTTTTTTTGGATTTGTTGTAGTTTTGACTTGAACGCGACATAAGTTTGCCGACACGCAACCCTGCATCGGGGTGAAACCAGCTAAAAAGTTTTAGAACAAGAGGATTTCGCAGAATGCTCTTTAATACGTGATATTGAAGATCGTTTGAGGTATATTCATCACCATGTGAAACATAGAACTTCTTTCCGGCACAGTTAAAGACATAGTCATTCATATATACCTCAGCTTGCAGGTTTAATTGAAAAAAGTCCTTGAATACAAAATCATGATTTCCTGCCACATAGACAACCTGCGTGCCCTGTTCGATAAGAGTTTTCAGTTTATGAAGGGTGTCGAAAAATGCCTTCGGAATAACCATTGAGTACTCAAACCACACATCAAAAAGATCTCCTGCAATAATGAGTTTGTCGGGCGGATCAGCAATGCATGCATCAAGAAAGGAATAAAAGATATCGAGTTTTTTCTGCTCTTCTTTATCGACAAAGAAGCGCTGGTGAAGATCCGAAATGCATATTATTTTCATGTATCTCCTTTAATGAGTAAGCACATAATACACGATGTTGATGCCCATTTTAAATGCCAGTTCCCGTATGCGTGAAGGGTCTTTGTGAACCTCCGGGGAAGCCCACCCATCGCTTATGTTGGTTTCATAAGTGTATAACACTATCAATCTGCCAAAATCATCAAATATTCCGAATGCCCGGGGTCTCTTTCCATCATGCTCATGGATCTTGGGAAGTCCGTTTGGAAAAGTGTAGTAACTATCAAAAAGTGGGAAAGAGGCAGGTAATTCCTGAAGGATTTTTTTGGGGAAAATCAGTGTTAATTCCCTGCGAATGTATTCATCCAGCCCGTAGTCATCATCGATGTAGAGGAAACCACCTTTTTCAAGATAATTCCTTATATTTGTAATCTCTTCCTCCGAAAAACTGATGTTACCATGTCCGGTCAAATACAGAAAAGGGTAGTTCAGGATGGAGTTATTTTTAAAGGAAACAATTGCCTGTTCAGATGACGCTTCAATTAATGTTCGTGCATTGATCTCATCACAGAGATTAGGAATTACCGAAGTGTCATTATACCAATCGCCGCCACCGTCATATTGCACACGGGCAATCGTGAGCTCCATTTCTCCTGACAGATTGAGAGGAATGAGCAAAATAAAAACAAATAGAAAGCTTTTTATGATATTCATGAGATTTGCATGAAATGAAGTAGTATTTTGGATGTCAATATTCTTGACGTTTGAAGAACAATCTTTACATTATGGCGCACGTGGGTGATTAACTCAGAGGCTAGAGTGCTTCCCTTACAAGGAAGAAGTCGTAGGTTCGAATCCTACATCGCCCACCATTTTTTTATTACGATTCTAAGGGGCTAAATTACTTAAAATTTGAATATCCAATTTACACACTTAATTTTCCAAAGAGCCATTTTTTCACAATTTTATTCCGATGGAAGAGCACGAGGATTCGTATCAATTTCCTGAGTTTCCTGAAGACTTTTCTTGGTTTGCTGAACTCCGAGCTCTTCAAGTTTGCGAACACTAGGCACAATTCGGCTTGTGAACGAACCGACCGCTTTATTATAATGTTTCACCGATGCATCCAAACTCGATCCGACTCTTTCAAGGTGTTCCTGGAAAGTACAGATACGTTCGTAGAGCTCTGTGCCTGTTTCTGCGATCTGTTTAGCATTTTCAGTTAATTTTTGCTGTTGCCAGCTCATTGCTACTGTACGAAGAAGAGCAATGAAGGTCGTAGGTGTAGCAATTATGACTTTGTTCTGGATCCCATCTTCGATGAGTTTGTTGTCTAGCTCCAAAGCTGCTGAGAAAAAGGATTCACCAGGCAGGAATAGAACCACAAAGTCGGGTGCATCTTCAAACTGTTTCCAGTAATTCTTTTTAGAAAGCTCATTCATATGATGACGAACAGCGCGGGAATAGGCGATCTTCGCAGCTTCTCTTTTTTCTTCAGTTTCAGCTTCATAAGCTTCCATAAAATATTTTGTTGGTGCCTTGGAATCTACTACAATACTTCGATGTCCCGGCAAGTATACTATGAGATCGGGTCGAAGCAGTCCATTCTCGGTACGCACGCTGACCTGTTCTCTGAAATCGCAGTATTCGGACATGCCCACCAGTTCGACGGCTCGCCTGAGCTGGAGTTCTCCCCATTTGCCGCGTACTTCCGGACGCTTGAGAGCATTTTTCAGATTCGCAGTTTCCTTCTTAAGATTATCACTTGAGTTTGCAAGTTGTGTAATTTGTTCCTTTAGACTGCCGAGATCCTCTTTTCTGAGATTCTCAATTGTTTTTATTTCTTGATTATATCTCTCAAGGGAATCTTTTAAAGGTTCCAACGTTTCTTCGATCGCCTGTTTTCCGAATTCACTCTTTGTTTTCTCGAGAACAGTTTCCAGGTTTTGTTTAGCCAGTTTCAAAAAAGTTTCATTATTGCTTTTGAGTGCATCGGAAGAAAGCGCATTAAAGGTATCTCTAAGACTTTCGGTTGCCTGTTTGAGAAGCTCTTTTTGCTCAAGGATGTTCTTTTCTGTTTCCAGGACTTTTGTCCCGAGCCGTGCACCTTCTTCTTTTTGTTTTTCCAGCTGCTCTCTGAGTGAGGATATTATCTCTTCCAGTTTCACTTTTTCCAGTTTGATTTCTTCGATATATTGAATATTTTGAAGTAATTTTGTTTCAGCTATTATTTTCTCATTTTGCAGCTCATCTGTCTGCTGGAATTTTTTCTCTACTGAAGAAATCCTTTTCTGCATAAAGAAATAGGCGATCAATATTCCTATTACCAAGCCAATAACGAGCGGAATTACTGTATTTATCATACCCACATCCCGAAAATATTTTTTGCATATGAATTTTCACAAAGTATATTAATTGTGTCAAAATTTATATAAATATTGACACCCTGAATCTGATATCCAAATGAACAAATACTATACTGGAGGTACATATGGCAGAAGAGAAAGAATTCGAATTTGATTTTGACGGGGTTTTCAATCTGGAAGATTACATGTATTTCTACGGGAAAGTTCTCACAGAAGAAAGGACATAAAAAAGAGATCCGGTTTCTCATTGATGAACTTGGACTAGAAAAACCTATGTCCATATTAGATGTTGCCTGCGGATTTGGGAGACATTCAATAAAATTAGCTGAAAAAGGTCATTATGTTACAGGTATCGACCGTATGGATGGTTTTCTGTGCGCTGCTCATAAACGAGCTGAATTTCAGGGCTTGAAAATAAATTTCATACAAAAGGATATGCGTGAAGTGGTGTTCAATGAAGAATTTGATAGAGCACTTCTTCTTTTTACCGGGTTTGGCTATTTCTCTGATGATCAAAATCTGGAAGTTTTGAAGAATATATCAAAATCATTGGTGCCGGGTGGATTGTTCTG
>JAVCDK010000034.1 GCA_030765865.1 Candidatus Celaenobacter antarcticus
TCTTCCAGCAACAGTCCGAATTTTATTTCCTTGTTGCACAGCACACAGGGATTGGGCGTTCGTCCGTCCAAATATTCATCGCAGAAATTTCTTATTATTGTTGATTCAAAAAATTCCTCTGCCCGAAGGAGCACATGTGGTATCCCGAGCTTGTTACAGAGTGTTTTGACTTCCTGAAATTGATCTGCATGATCCTGTTCATCGGCAGGATGCTGGTGGCAGAACATTTGCAGTGTAATACCGAAAATGTCAAAACCCTGCTCTTTCAGCTTGATCGCTGCATAGGTGCTGTCCACCCCACCACTCATTGCCACTGCGATTTTATTCATGCTTCACTGGTAATGATGCATTTTTTTACGTCAAGTTTGGGAATATAGAAAGCCGGGCTTAGTCAACAGATGTATTATTTAATTATCGGGTTTAACATGTTAAACCCCTACCTCAATTTCACAACCTCCCCTATATGTTCGTCGCTGTTACTCAGTTTATAAAAATATACTCCTGTGCCCACTTCATTGCCATTATCATCTCTTCCATCCCACACTGCTTCATTAATTTTTTCCCGATTATAATCGGGATTAATTTTTAATTCTCTCACTAGTTGCCCTTTTACATTGTAAATTTTAATTCGTGAAAATTCGTGTAAATTCGTGGTTAATGATAGCGATATTGTTGTCGAGGTTGAGAAGGGATTGGGATAGGAGGTGAAATACTGCTCGCTTACTTCCGGTTCGTCGTCGTTGCTATATCCCTCTATTTCATAAATGGAAAAAGCAGTACTTTGGAAATGATAAAGGTATTTATGATTATTACTTTCATGTATTAGACAATATTGAGAAAGTCCATAGTCGCTATAATCTATTACGGGCTCTACTAATCCGTATGCTGTACTCAGATCATAAGCATAGATATGAGAGAATCGTCCGCTTGTGAATAGATAATTACCATCAATTAAAATTGATTTATCACATCTGTGCTGTGTAGTAAATCTGTAATTTATTTCTGTCGGTTCCCCAATCTCGTAGAACCTTACCGAATCTCTGACATCCATCCATGATCCAAGATAAAACAAACTATCACGATTCTGAATATATGAATTTGGATAATCCATATATCCTTTTGCAAAATCCTCGATTGTCATAAACAGTTCCGGATTATTTTCTTCCAAACCACCATATATTTTCAGGTCGGGTCCATCAGGATTATTTCCGGCTAAATAATAGAAATAATCATTATAGATGAATCCGCATCCAGTACAGCCTAAATTATATTGAAAATCTACAGTATAATTGTTGGGTTCAGGAATACTATATTTTAATAATATTTTATTCGGAGAGTGCTCTTTATAATATATCGACTCATCATATGCTTCATCCATCAGCAAGTCACCATTTGACATTGGTATTGGTATTTCATTTCTTACTATTGGCGTTTCTGGTGTTGATATATCTAATACAATGATTCTATAGTTAGTAAAATCAACAAAGAACAATAAATTTTCTCTTAAAAAAAGAGTAGAGGTTTCAATATCATTATAAATTGAATTAATTAAAATAATATCCGTTAGTGAGGATATATCATATATTTTCAATCCATTTACATAAGATACAAATAAATAATCATTATAAATAACACCACCTCGCTGAAGATCATTATTATATATATGGTATTGTTCTTCAAAATATCCATTATTATGTACAAATTGATGGATTTTTTGATAGGTTCCAAGGAATACAGAATTTGACACACAAACTATTTGAGTACCAGGTAAATAATAATAATAATCCTGTAATGTTTTTGAATCTATAATGTATGGGTTAGAAACATCTGAGATATTTATACTTTTCATTCCAGGATATATTGAAACATAGCTGATAAATACTAAATCATCTGCGACATATAATTTATCCGACCAATCTTCGTCTGAAGGGGAATAAATAGTTGAAATATATTCCCAATTTCTATTAATGGAGTATTTCCAGAATGCAATACCTTCTTGCCCAATACATGCAAGTATTGAATCATTAATTGATTGAATTTCGGACACATAAATACCGCTATCATTAAGGTTAACCTGTCCTAATTCAACTATATTTACCAAATCACTGAAGTCATAAAGAGTGAAGATGTTCCCATCATATCTATATAATGCCATACTGTCATTAACTTGTTTGAAAATATTATCACAATAATAATTTTGCAAAAATTCAAATTCTGGTATTCTGTAAATACTGTAATAGTTATTACTTAGGGTATCATAATTTTTGAATATTATAAAGTCATTATATATGTCTACCAGACCAAATCCATCTTCATCTTCCGTATAGACACTGTCTATAATAGAGAGATTGTTGACATCTGAAATATTGATTTTATAAAGAGTTGTGTGGTCCTCAAAATATGATATTGTCTGCACATAGGCATATTCATTCTTTATGGCAACTGTTCTTGCATCATCCCGTAGTGGTAACCTGCTTACCAATTGTGCCTGCTCATCCTCTTCTACCCTATAAATTTCAAGCCCATAACTTGATGCTGCAAAAAAATGGTTCTTATGCACATGTAAATTATTTTTTTCAAGGTAAAAACCGCTTGTTGGGTATTCGACTATTTTATTAAGTGTGATATCTTGGGCAAGGCAAATGTTCATACATAGTGCAAAAATCGCTATCAATATTATTTTTTTCATATTCCTCCTTCATTTTATTTTCACAACCTTCCCTATATGTTCGTCGCTGTTACTCAGTTTATAAAAATATACTCCTGTGCCCACTTCATTGCCATTATCATCTCTTCCATCCCACACTGCTTCATTAATTTTTTCCCGATTATAATCGGGATTAATTTTTAATTCTCTCACTAGTTGCCCTTTTACATTATAGATTTTTATTCGCGACAATTCGTGATAATCGGTGCTTGCATTAAATGATAGTGTGGTCGAGGTCGAGAAGGGATTTGGGTAGGAGGTGAGTAGAGATATATTTTGCTCCGGTTCTTCGTCTACGCCTACAGTATAATTATACTCATATAACGCAACTCCTGCCTGTCCAACATAATAGAAAAAATTCTGATCGTTTTTTTCGAAGAATTCCATCCACTGCAAACCAAACGTTGTGTAAAAAGTTGATATCGGATCATCGATGAAAAAAGAACAATTTTTCAAATCATACACATCAACATTGTTGTAGCCAACAAATAACAAATCATTATGAAGAGATATTCCCTCACTGAACTCTAAAAACACCACATGTTCACAGACAAGTTCTTCAGGATTCGTCAGATCATATAATTCAACCCATGTGCTGCTTGATCCATAGTTGAATAATAATAAAACCTCACCCTCAATCCTGAGAGTAACATATTCATTAAGACCAATAATGTTGATTATCTCAGGGGTATCCGAACTAAGAATATTTCCTATTATATAGAGATTATCATCATTAGCAACATATGCATAATTCCCGTATATATCAAAACCCCATAGATAACCAGGTAAAGTAAACTCGAAAAGCCTATCAGGAGTACCCATTTCACTAATATCATATTTATTGAAATGATATGCTCCTGAATAGTGCTCGATGGTAAACAAGGTATCATCATTGGCAAAAAAAATAGAGGAACTCGTAGAATTCTCAATACTATTAAGTAATTGAGGATTCTCAATATCAGTCATATCATAAACGTCTGTCGATTTATCGTTAGGATCGTCTCTCGCTTTCTTTGAAACAGCCATTTTATTACCAAAAAAATCAATACCATATAGATAATAATTCTCAAGGGGAGTACAAATATACTGAGGATCATAAAGGTTTGAGATATCAAAAAAATGCAGATTGTATTCTTCAAAGGTTTTTACGATTAAATTATCATTATGCTTAATTACATCGCGTGTAGAAGCAAATTTGGGCCACCTGCCGCCATATTTTATAAGGTTTCCTTCTGTACGTAATTCATCAATTCCAAGATAGAAATTTGCAGTACAAAAATACGTATCATAACCAACTATTGGACATGGGCTGCACGAAAAGTCATTATAACAAGAAGTTATTAATCGAGGATTACTGCAATCCGACATATCATAAAGATCAAAGGTCGATTGCCTGGGGAGTATGATCCTGTTATTTTCCAGGATCGCAATATCATTACATCCATAATTACTTTGATCAAATTTAATCTGAGAGTCAACGTGCCAATCTGTAATATCGGAAATATTGATAAATGTTGCTGTATGAAAACCAAGAAATACAAAAATTGAGTCATTTAATGATTCTTCATATTCTGTTTCTACATTTAAATCGGTTATATCAATCAGGGCAACTTGGTGAATACTGTCGACATTTGTAATATTATAAATGTGTCGTATATTCGTATTATTTCTGTCCCTGCCATACACATAGGTATCATTGATGGGAGCAAAGGAATACACATCCGGAAATTCGTCATCCAGATTATATTGATGTAATAACTCGAAAGTATCATTATCAAAAATGTAAAGAATAGTGTATGAACTATAAGAAACCTGGGCAAATATTCTATTAAAGGATTTATAGAATTGAATATAATGCGCAGGTGGTGGAAAATGAAGTGAGTCGGCTAAAACAAGGTTATCATCATTCAAATATATTCTATATAAGATTGTTTCCGTAAAGGGAGGACCTACATGGGTATACGCATAGTTGCCGTTTATTTCCAATCCGTTAAGTTCTCCGTATAATGGCAGTTCATCTATAAGCTGTAACCGCTCTTCATTATTTATAGTAAGTGCACGAACAGCGCGCGGACCCAATGACCAGATGCACTCCTCTCCTCTCTCAAGTTCTATATATAAATCGCTTTTGTAGGGTACATTGATCTGCTGTAAAGTGAAATCATCGGCATATAAAATATTGAATATTACTATTATTAAAAAATAAATTATGAGAAAAAACCTTTTCATGATAATCTCCGAAAATTACGGGAGGGCATTCCCAATATGTATGCCCTCCCAGATTAACTTATCTTATTAAGGTAACTTTTTGAGAAATGTGGTTATCTGCGCGAGAGATTCTGACCAGATATATCCCGTTACTCACATTACGACCGTTTTTATCTCTTCCGTCCCAAACAAGGGTATGCTTTCCTGCTCTGAGTTGCTCATTAAGGAGTGTTTTAATCAATTGACCTTTAAGGTTGTATAAATTCGCTCGAGTATTGATAATAGAGTCATCTCTTATCATAAATGAAATATTTGGGTTAGCAAAATTAGAGACAGTTATGTCTTCAATTTTCATATAGAGTTCGTGCTGTCCACCTCCACCACTTGAATTTTGACCATACATAATCGTTTTAGTATCTGAATAACCGAAATCGAACTCATCATCAATATCATTTCCGCTCAAATCGAAATTTGGATTTTCCGGTTTCTGAGCAAGAATGATCTTATAATATGCAGTTCCTTCAATACCGAAATATCCACCACCTGTCTGGGCTGGGCTCTCAATATCTTCATCTATATATGTGTTCTCATCTGGATCAATTTGAGAAATATTTGTCCAATTCTCAACAATAAATCCGGGAACAGAAACTTTCTTTCTCCATATTTGTGTTTCAAAATAATTAGACCAGTACGGATTTTCTGCAAAGAAACTTCCGTATCCGTTATAAGTCCATTCCAGCTTTGGGTGCCATTCATCTGGTGAGGTTTCATAAGATTCTACTGAAATATTAAACAATGAGTTGCCATAGTCAGGTACATACTCAAATTTTAATTTTCTATTTTCGGTATAGATATTGACCCTACCTTCTCCACTGTCCGAGCCTGTCCACGTTATTGTATATATTCCAGTATCAAAAAAAGGATTATCTTCATAGGTGGCTATTGGTACAGAGAATTCTGTCCATACATTCCACTCTGTACAGGGATGTATCTCAATATCCCTACTATCACCACCATAAATATTCTCAATATGATAAGTATGTCCATAGTCTTGAGGATTGCCAGGACCCGTTGATACTTTCATCCTACCTGTAAACTGGAAATATTTGTCTCCAGGATAAATCAACAAATCGAAAGAGGTGGATTGTGAGAAGAAGCTTTCGAGATCTATGCTTCTAAAGATATTCTCATTATAAAATACAAGAAAAGCTTCATAATCAGTCTGACCCGGAAGGTCTAAATCGACCCTATAGGTATTTGAATATCCCTGTTCTTCCGAATATGCATAGACGTCCAATATAGGTTGGGCATTTTCTTCAGGATTATTTGGATCGAGAATGTGAAATTCATAGTAAGTTCCAGGACTATATGGAATAATTTCTCTTGTATAAGCAGTATAGTTAGCATTTTGTATAGGGACATTATAAACACCACCTGCTCTTAATGGTTGCCGAACATAAAGTGCACCATTATAATCTGCATTTGCCAAGTATACAACCATGTCAATTGTTGCATACGAGAATAAATTTCCTGTTGTCATTAGCCCTAATAATACTATTGATAATGCAATTTTTTTAAGCATTTTAACTCCTAATTCTTTAGTTTACTCCGAACTCATGTCCTCCTTACATCCCGGAGTAGTAATATAAGAAGTAATTTCCCTTCTTACAATTCCCGGTCTCAACGTTCACTCTTCTAAACAGCATAGAGAGCATTAAAAAGAATAACCTGCCCGTACAGGGAAAATTAACAGGCAGGCAACAATTAAGTGAATTTATTTTTGCATACGGTATTTTGGGAAGTATCATTTCTGTATTCGGGTTTATAATTTTTGTTGTATTTTCCATAACTTCCTTCATATAAGGATGTTATGGCACAGGGGGGTACGACAATAGTGTAATGTATTACAATCCCGAATTCATTTTTATTTTTCATAATTAACCTTGGGCAAAAAGAGATATACGAAATAATTCCTGTCAATTATTTACTGACATTAATAGAACGAACTCATCTAAATTTGACAATTTTTCAACGTATTAGACTTTTGCTAAACATGAATTTATTCGATTCTGAACACCCGGAGCAACCCAAGAAAAGTACGCAGTTTGCGGATGAGAATATTTTTACCGTATCAGAGATCACCTCTCACATCAAAAATATTCTCGAAGCAAACATCTCTTCTTTGTGGATCAAGGGAGAAATTTCGAATTACAAGAAACTCTCATCCGGGCACATGTATTTTACGCTGAAAGATGAGAGCAGTAGCTTGTTATGCGTTTTTTTCCGCCAGTTTAATTATTACCTCCGCTTCGAACCGGAGAACGGCATGGAAGTAATTTGTTACGGGCAGATCAAGGTCTATGAGCGAAGTGGACAGTATCAGCTTTATGTAAACCAGGTGCGTCCACTTGGGATCGGTGAGCTTGAGATCGCATTCCGAAAATTGAAAGAAAAGCTCGAGGAAGAGGGACTTTTTGATGAATTTCATAAAAAATCCATTCCTGAGTATCCAACCCGAATTGGAATCATAACCTCCCCGACAGGCGCTGCAATCCAGGATATGAAAAATGTGCTGTCCCGAAGATTTCCGGTAACCATTCTGCTCTATCCTGCACGTGTCCAGGGGGATGAAGCAGCAGGAGAAATCGCAGAAGGAATTAGAGAATTCAATAAACGAAAAAATGTGGATGTAATAATCGTGGGACGGGGCGGCGGCTCAATTGAAGACCTCTGGCCCTTTAATGAAGAGATCGTTGCACGTGAAATATATGCATCAAAAATTCCTATCGTTTCTGCAGTTGGCCACGAGACTGATTTCACTATTGCAGATTTTGTTGCAGACCTCCGGGCACCGACCCCCTCTGCTGCTGCGGAGCTTGTCGTTCCGGAAAGAACTGCGCTTCTGAGTACACTGGAATCCTATGCAGATCGGATGCAGAATCTCCTCAATAATAGAGTGCACGAGCATTCGACTCAATGCAGAGAGCTCTCATATAGATTGGAGCGGAGACATCCTGAAAACGTGCTGATGAACTATTCCCAGCAGCTTGATGACTTGCAGATTCGCCTGCGCGATTCATTGGGCTACCTCATGGACATTCGCTTCGACCTTGAAGAAATGAAGATAAAATTTTTGCAATCTTTAAAAAATTCCTGCATTGATAAAAACAACAAGCTCATGAATGATCTCAATGCTCAAATGCGGTATGCAATAAGTGGTATTTATACAAAAACTCACGATAGATTTATTGGTCTCAGTGCAAAGCTCGAAGAGCTCAATCCGCTAAAAATATTAAAAAGCGGCTATACATTGACGAAAAAAGGAGAGCGTATCCTAAATACCATCAAAAATTTGGCAGTCGACGATCGGCTGGAAACCTATTTCTATGACGGCACATGCAAAAGTTTGGTAACAGAAATTCAGGGAAAACCGGAGAATGAAACTCAGTAGATTTTTCATATTTTTGATAGTAATTATCATTGCAGGAACTGCGCTTCTGCAATCAGATACCAGGAGTCTCTGGGCTACTGCATGGGATATCAACACTCCGCAGAAAATAGTGAAAGTGGTTAAAACTGCTGCTGAGCAGAACTTTGACGCAATCTTTGCCGAGATACGATACCGTGGAGATGCGCTGTACAAACCGAACCGATTTGACAGAACTTTTCCAAATCCGGAGCCGATCTCATATTTCGTCACTCTTGACGGCTTTGACCCTCTTGCATTTCTCCTTCAAACTGCTGAAAGCTTCAACATAAAAGTATATGCGTGGATGACGACCTTTGTGGTCACTCCTCTCTACACGTATAAGCTGCCAGAAAATCATGTGTATTTTACTCACCCAGAATGGATTTGCAGAACCAGCAGTGATGATCCGATGATAAGTCACAATGGGGGTGAGGGCGCATACCTCGATCCGGGAATTCCCGAAGTGCAGCGCTACACACAGGATATAATTCTCGATGTGGTTGCAAATTATGGCATTGATGGTATAATCCTTGATTATATCCGTTATCCCGGTGGTGAATATACCTACAATTCTCTTGCTCTTGAGCACTTCATCGAGGATGTTTCAGAAAACAATTACATCAACAATTATACTGAATGGAAGCAGCGGGTGATCTCGGATTTTATTCGGGAAACAGGCGAAAAAATAAAATTTCTCAAACCCGATGTCGATTTTGCTGTCACTGCCAAACCCGATAACCACGAAGCAAAATACCTTTTTTATCAGGATTGGGAAAAATGGCTTCAGTTCAAAGAACTCGATCATATTCACCTTATGATGTACACAAAATCCGATTCTTCGTTCGAGGATTTGCTGGAGAAAAATTTCAGCAAGGTTAATTCTCCTAAAATTGCCATATCTCTACGCGCCTGGGACGAGCAGAAATGCTATAGGTCGAAAGATATCCAATCAAAAATACGTCTTGCCAAAGCAGCCGGTTTTGACAATATTTCGATTTTTCATTTTGGCGGACTGATCGCAAACGGCTATCAGCTTGCAGATACACTTACGGTAAAATAAGCATGAGAATAGATATATTAATGGACAAACTCCGCATAGTCAAGCACCGCTCTATTGCAAAAAAAGCATGTGATAAAGGGCTTGTCCTTCTAAACGGCTCGGAAGTGAAACCTTCGAAAAAAGTCCACGCGGGTGATATTATAAAAGTCACTCTCTACGGTTTCATCCTTGAGTGTGAGATCACAGAAATTCCCAAGGGCAATATTGGAAAATCCGACATGCAGAATTACTATAAGCTGCTTGTAAAAAATCAAACGGCGTGACAAACACGAAGCAAGTCAGCCCAAAAAGTTTGACACAAATGCCCCTGTAAACTTATTTTATATAAAACAATGGAGGCCTACAATGAAAAAGATAATTTTTTTATTGAGTGTATTTCTCGTACTCTTTGCAGTTACTCTTTCTGCGGTACCGGTTTCATTTCAGCAGGCTGAACAGACCGCTAAACTGAAATTGCAAATTGAAGATAAAAACGACTTTATTATTAAGGATTTTTACGAACTAAAAGGAAACGATGATTCGATCCTTGCCTACGTGTATCATCTCGATCCACAGGGCTTTATTATAATAACCACAGATACAGATATCGTGCCCGTCCTGGGTTATTCCTTTCTTAATAATTTCCCGGAAGTAGAAGAAGGTGAATGGACGATCGGGAATCATTATGTACAGCTCGATCTCACACTTCGTAATGAAGCAATTCCATACACATCGTCTGATGTAATTGCTCAAAACAATCTTCTTTGGAAAAAGTATGAAAATAATGATACTGGCTACTTTATCGCCCGGACCAAAGGAAGGGACATCTATCCTCCGGCTGGAACAACAACGACCGGTGGCTGGATAGAACAGACGTATGATCAGGGTTATCCGTGGAACATGTACTGCCCGCTCGATCCTCAATATGGAGGAAGATGTGTGACAGGTTGTGTCGCAACAGCAATGGCAATGATCGTTGACTACCACAGATATATCAATGATCTTTATTTTGATGATTTAGATGATTATGTCTCCAATTACACTACTCCGTATATATACATAGATAATGATTATTCCATACGAGATTTCCCATCTTTTCCTGAATTAAATCTTCTTCTCGACATACTTCGCACTTATTATGTAACCAATACACCTCTTAATAATGAAATGAAAGCAGTTCTCTCAGTTGCATGCGGTTTTGCTGTTCATATGAAATATTCTGCAAACGCTTCGGGTGCTTATTGCTCTGATGTTGAGAGCGCCCTTCTGAACAAATTTGGGTTCGACACTGCAGCACATTATTACTCGTCACATCCGAATTTCTATTCGCAGATGCAGCAGGATATGATGGATGCAAAACCTTGTGAAATCGGCATTACCGGTGCTGGTGGACACGCTATCAACGTAGATGGATATAACACTGGCGAAGATATATACCATTTGAATCTTGGATGGGGAGGATCCTATAATGGCTGGTATAGTCTCCCGGGTGGTATGCCCGCAGGATTTACTGTGGTGGATAACGCTGTTATGAATATTCAGGGTGGCATCTACCCATTTCTTGAGTATGATGAGATGTTTGTTTCCGAAGTATCCGGTGATGGAGATGGTCAGGTAAACCCGGGCGAGACTGCCCAGTTGCGCGTACGTCTCACCAATAGACAAAGTTTTTCTACTGCAACAACAGTCGTCGCAACCCTTGAATGCACTGATCCCCGCGCTACCGTTACCGATCCTACAGGCACATACAACAATATCCCTGCAGGATCATCACAACTCAATATCCTCGATCCCTTTGAAGTAGAATTCGATGATGGCATCGGTGTATGCATGATTCCTTTCATCTTGCATGTAACCAGTAATACAGATTATTACGCAGATATTAATCTTGATATCGAAGTTACACTCAATCTTGCCGGCTGGCCCGTATTGATAACAAATGGTGTGCCCGGCTCACCTGCAATTGCGGACCTCGATAATGCAGATAATGACCTCGAACTTGCATGCGGAGATAAGAATGGTGAAGTTCATCTCTACAATATGAGCGGAACAGAGCTCGGCGGCTTCCCCTATAACACGACCAACCAGATATATGGCTCGGTCGCTCTGGCAAATCTTGATGGAGATGATGAGCTTGAGATCGTTGCTGCTTCACGTGCAAATAAACTAGTTGCTCTCAATCCCAATGGAAGCATACTTTTCGAATATACGACAGACAACAACATGCTCTGCACTCCTGTCATTACCGACCTTACTGATGACGGTGTTAAGGAAATCATTGTTCAAACGATTACAAGAAATCTCTACGTCATTGATCAAACAGGTACAATATATCCGAATTTCCCTGTCGCACTTCCCAACTTCATGTACAGCTCAGTAGGTGTGGCAGTTGCAGATCTCGATGGGGATGGCTCAAAAGAAATTCTTGTACCCTGTAATGATGGAGTGCTCTATTGCATTGACGCTTCCGGTTCTACCTTGTGGTCAACAACTCTTTCCGCTGCCCCACATGGCTCTCCAACTATTGTAAAATTTAATGATGATCTATGGATTGTCATCGGAACTGCTGACGGAACACTCACAATCTTAGCCGCTGATGGTTCTATTCAGGATGAATATCCGCTTTCGGGTGATATCCGCACCTCACCGGTTGTGATCAATCCTAACAATTCCAATGTGATTGATGACCTTGTCATCATCATAGGAACGCTCAGCAATAAACTTTATGTTATCGACTGGAATGGCAATAACATTGGTGCTTTCCCATATGATGTGCCGTCCGGCATAGAGTCCACACCCGCAGTTGCGGATCTCGACGGAAACGGCATTTACGACATAATTTTTGGTTGTAATAATAAATATCTCTATAGCATTGACATGACCAGTAGTGCAACCCCTGAATTCCCAATCTATTTTGACTACGATATAAAATCTTCACCGCAGATCGCAGACGTGGATAATGACGGAGATTATGATATCGCCGTCGGAACAAACGCAGGAATGTGGATCATCGACTATAAAACACCTTATGGAGATGGAAATCTTCTATGCGGAATTTACCGCTACAACCTTGCAAGAACCGGTTTTGTTGACTGCTCTCAGATAACTGGAGTAGGAAGCGATCCGCAATTACATAAGTACTTCATTACACAGAATTTTCCGAACCCTGTTGCAAACCAAACCAGTATTTCATTTGGCTTGCCCAACACTCAGGTTCAGAATCCTCAGCTTAAAGTGTATAACCTTCTTGGACAGCTCGTCGCATCATACAAAATCGATAATCCTGAGGTTGGTGAAAACACTTTTATATGGAACGGCAAAGACAACAACGGACAAGAAATTCCAAATGGTGTGTACTTCTACAGACTTGAAACTGATTCCTATCAATCTGAAATCAAGAAATTGATCTTACTTAAATAGAAATATTTCCAAATAAATTTAGGGCGAAGTCATTACGATTTCGCCCTTTTTGTATATATGATCTTTTCTATCTTAGAATTATGACATTCTTAACTGCCTGCTCATTTTTTGTCTTCACAACACAAAAATATACACCGCTTTTCACTTCTTTCTCGCTTTCATCCTTCCCATCCCAAACAGCTTCATGCGTTCCCAAACGGGGGTTTGGGAACGAGGTAATGGTTCTAATAAGTTGTCCCTTTATATTATAGATTCTTATCTCTGTGTTCTCTGTGCTCTCTGTGGTTATATTGAAGAAAATAGTAGTTGAGGATGATAAGGGGTTGGGAAATGCTTCTAGTAAGGAAATCGTAGGATTCGGGTCATCAATACCGTAGCACCATATCCTTTCTACAAATTCAGGATGATCTATAAAGGGATTGCGGTTGTGCTGCCAGTTTGTATAAATCTTCTCATTTCTTGTAATTTCAAAAGAATCAACCGCATCATCGAGATGCCACTGGATAAGCGTGCTCTCTTTTGCGTGATATGGTTGTCCACTCGGTGATGAGGGAATATAATCAACCATCTCCAGGTCGGGCTCGCCATTCTCACCTTCATAGCGAACTGCCATGTACATTATCATGCGTGCAATATCGCCCTTTACCTCATCGCGCGGCTCGAAGGAATCGCTGTCCGTATTGCCTGCATAATCTCCATAATATCCATACACCGCATTTCCGCCGTAATCAAAATCCTTATTCCCGCGAATTGAATTCACCCCAACATCACTTGGGCGTATATGGTGGGCATCCGTTCCACAAGGTGGTGTTGTGCCAAAATCTCCATGTGATTTTGCCCATACATGTTCGCGGTTCCACTCGCCAAGCAAGCCGCCGAAGGAATCCTTTCTTTGTGAGCGTCCGGTATAAACTAGAATGACATTATTCGCATTATCTGGATCTTCATCCGTATTGATAAGAATATCATCGCGAAGATCTGCATAAGTATATTCGGTATGACCTTTTATGATATTGTAGAGAGCCGCTTTGAGCTCATCCCCGTATAATCCTTCGGTGCCGTCGTAATAATCTGCACACAGAAACGATGCGAGAACAAGTAAGAGAACAAAACTAAAAACTGCTTTCTTCATATAAAAAAACCTCGCACTGTCATTGCTGCGAGGTCGAAATTTTGTAAAGTTTATTAAGTTCTACAAAATCATACAGAATAGAATTTAAAGTGAATTATGATTTTTTCTTTTTTATCTTAAATACATATACTGTGACAAAAGCTGAAGCTAAGAAGCTAGAAATAATCGCTTTCCACCACGGCATAAGTGCGTTTGCTCGAAGAGCTAACATCGTAAGGTTACCTATGGTCATAAAAGATATCCAAAGAAGAACAAGGGATATTAAAAAAAACAGCACCCAATTATTGATCATATTGGTCCTTAATTTTTCTAAAATCATATAACATCTCCTGACATAATAATATTAACGATATTCATTACTTTTATTTCTAATATTACTAAAATAATATATTAAGTATTTGTACTATTCCTTCAGCTAATGAAGCCGCTGTTCCGCCAGCTACACCACCAAGAACCCAACCAACGGGGGGAATCCAGACAAAAACTGCGGCACCTCCGATTGTTCCGCCCAAATCGGTTTTCCATATTTCTTCAGATAACCCCTCGGGATCTTCTATAGTATCAATATCGACACCCAATAAATCACACGATACTGAGAGCCAATTATAAAAATTTTCATCCCAGTATTCAAAAGAAGATTCCGCTACAGATGTAGCCGCGAGTATTAGACCTCTTTCATCATCAGTAAGATCCAAATCATCTATAACTTCAGAATCAATCAAACCCAATGATTCTTGTAATTGAGTTAATTCAGTAAATATATCAACAAGATCAGAAATCCTATATAAATATTCTTCTTGTTTATCGGATAAACCTGAATTCGCAATAATTGAGTCCAAATATGAATTCTTCGTAGTATGAGATAGAATCTTCAAAAGATGCTTAATATTCATGTCGTAATTATCAGTTAGAATATTATAATTTTCAATATTCCTTTCCCAATATTCGTTAATGGAACCATTACAATAATCTACCAATTTCTCTTTGTTAATTACTTTATTTTCATTTTGTAAACACTTTAAATCCTGTAATACATAATCTAGGGCAGCATTATGTCTTACGCCAACTTCCTTATATTGATCGATCAAACTGCTGTTATCAGTAATTTTCTTATTCGTACAACCTACTATTATAATTGCTAATGTAGTTGTCAGAAGTGTAATCAAAATTACACTCAATGCTATTTTCTTTTTCATTTTATAACTCCTCGTATATTATCTTTTATGTTTTTTTTCTTTATTTACTCCCATACATGTCCTTCTTATATCAGGGAGTTAGTTATATATAAGAAGTAATTTCCATGCAACTTCATATTCATAATCAATTCCAATATGAGTATAAATATGATCGCCTGCCTGCTTAGGTAAACAAAGCAGACAGGCGTATGTTAAGTGAATTTATTTTTGCATATAAAATTTTGTGAATTGTATTGTATGTATCTTTGTTTATAATTTGTCCGATTGTTTTCATAAACACCTTCAGATATGCAAGTTATGGCAGAGAGGGGGGGGGGGTAAGACAATAGTGTATCTTAATACAATCCCGAATTCATTTTTATTTTTCATAATAAACCTTGAACGAAAAGAAAAAGCATAATTATTTTTTGTCAAATTTAATTTTCAATCTTTACCTCAAAAGCGCCAATTTTTTTACTGCATGTTTCTCAACATTTTGGAAAGTACAAAAATACACACCGCTCTTCACTTCTTTCCCCTTTTCATCCTTTCCATCCCAAACCGCCTCATTAATTTTTAATTTTAAATTTTGAATTTTGAATTCTCTTACTAATTGCCCTTTTACATTATAGATTTTTATCTCTGTGTTCTCTGTGCTCTCTGTGGTTAGATTGAATGATATGGTAGTTGTGGTTGAGAAGGGATTGGGTATAGCGGTAAGTAGAAATGCATCTTCCGAATATTGTGGTTCGACAGCTACCGGGATATATCCAAGCGTTCCATCGGTATTTATGTTTTGTGCATATATATCTCTGCCGCTGCGCTCATCTTCCCATGCAACAATCCATTGCGAACCAGTTAACGCGCATGCTTCAGGATGTACTTTAGAGGAACTTATGGAGCACATTGTGACTACATCACCAGTCCAGATGAAATCGCCATCAGAATCGAGAGCCACAGCTTTCACATAGTCGTCATTCAGTCCTTCAGTATAGAAAACGATGACATCGGTGTCTGTATGCCCCGCACCGAAGGGATAGATATCTGTGAGGGCAAGAGAAATGATCATCTTTCCTGCGTCTTCCCACTTTCTCGTACCAGCCATATCGAATTTCTGTCCATAGATCCCCCGATAATTCTGATCGCCATCCATTTCGTTCCAATAAACATAGAGTAGTTGGGTGCCCTCAAGATAGGCGAGTTTAGGATAGTAATGCTCATTTCCATAATTTGTGGATGCGATAACGCCATTCGTGGTAAAAAGACATGTGCCACTGGAATCAACATGCTGCACATAAATATCAGCATTCATGTTGCTATCTCTATCATCATACCAGCCGATGAAAAAACCATAATTCTCATCGGGTACGATTGGAAGAATCTGCGTCCATGCAGTAATAGCACCGGCAGTGGATATCGCACATGGCTGAGCCCAGACAGCGTTTCCATTCGCATTATATTTCTGTGCATAAACGTGACGTGTTGGAGCCCAGGCAGGACCCGAATCGTCATAGTATTTTACGATAACATTATCATTTTCTACCGCAAAAGGTTGGGGCCACGAATAGGTATTTGGTCCGGAAATTGTGATTCCTGTTGCACCCCATAGAAGCGTTCCTCCCGGGCTTATCTTCTGTAGGCGGCTTACAGCCTCAGAACTCCAGGCAATAACAGCATTTCCGGCGCTGGTGACTGTGACTTTTGGAGCCGCGTCAAAATCGGGAGAATTTGAAAGTTCCAGTCCATCCAATCCCCACATAAAGGTGCCTTCCGGAGAAATACGATATGCATAGATATTATTATTGCCTGCATTCCGAATATCCTGGAAAGTAAGGATCGCATAATTGTCCTGATCAACCGTCATATCCCAGTCCGTGAGCCAGGACATCGCTGTGTGATTACTGATGAGTATGCCATTGGCTGCCCATTGCGGATTCCCTGCAGAATCATATCTCTGCAGTCTCACATTATAGTTACCTTCTGCGCTCGAAAAATATCCGAAGTAGATATCACCAGTCGGTCCGGCAACTACTTTGGGAATGGCATCTTCTCCTGGAAGGTTACACACAACGGTGTTTATAGATGGGTCGGAAGACCACTCGGCATATAACGCAATAGTGAATATTGCGCAAAACAAAATCGTAAGAATCGCGCTTTTTTTCATACAACCTCCAAGTTGTTTCCATTTTTAATGGAATATTTCATATTGCTGTCAAGAATTAGTAAAACTGATTATGCATACCCCCAAAATTTTTCAGATACATGACGCTTTTTGATAAGATTATGATATATACTTATGCGGATATAAAGAAATTTACATTCCGCACCTATAGTGCTAATATCATTATTGGTTCCTGGTTCGGAGAGCTGACACTCACCGTTACAAACATATCGTTCCTATCGGAACTTTAAATTCAATCTTGCATTCATATAATTCTACACCATAGGTGTTGAATATTTATAACCGGATGCGTAAGCTTCCGGTAAGTGAATAAATGCCGCAGAGCGCCATAGATGCGATATATTATTGCAATATATGCTATTCGCATGTCTAGCTTCGGTTGAAAGTAATAATTGACTTATCACTATGATTAAAATTAATAACTTTTCCAAAAGTAATTTTCCACCCCAAAAATTCTGCAAACCCTTTATTCATAATACTCCCAGAATATCACTTTATAATTTTTGGGGGTATCCCTGTTAGTAAAACTGATGGTAAAAAAAAAGACGCACCGAAGTGCGCCTTATATTTTCATATTGGGAAATTTTTTATTTCATCAATATCATTTTCTTTGCGATAATTTCCTTGCCTGTATCAAGAGTATAGAAATATATGCCGTTTGCCACAACTTTGCCACCAGCATCCATCCCGTTCCAGGTTGCAGATTGATCTTCAGGAATAAGAGTTTTTACAAGCTGTCCGTGAATGTTGTAGATATTGATCTCTCCGACGACATTATGCGGAAGCGAGAAGGAAATTGTGGTTGTGCCGCCGAATGGATTTGGACTGTTCTGGATAACGAGTTCGTTGCCGGGAGTAGGATCAACAGAGACATTCGAAATAACATCACCTGCGTCGCGAGGATTGATACGGTAATAAACATCGTCATAATTCCAATCTACCACACCGATAATATCATACGGGTCGCCGGATGCGACTGCGGAATCAAGAAGGGTTCCGGTAACAGCATAAGTATAATCAACGGCATCACCTATCACAAAGGTCGTAGTCAAACCGTCATCCGAGCCAATGTAAAGGTCGGTTTTGACAGAAACTGCGACTATAACATTTTCAATCTGAACAAGCTGACCTTCCCATATTTCCGCAGGATCGGTATTTGCAGGAATTGTCCAGTCAATGTTGAGTCCAGTGATAACAGTGGGAATAACCTCTTCACCACCTTCAGAATATAAGAGTACCGGATCTACGAGTTCAGTTTTATTGTTGTACTCGTCACGTGTTGCATAGAAAAGTACATCATCAGTCACAGACACGGAATCCACAAAATCATAATCAAAAACAAGAACGCCATTATATGCACCAGTATCGTCACTCACCCACACATCACTGTACGAATCGTTTGCAGTGACAGTCGCAGAGAAGGTAGCAATCCTGTCATTCAGGATATGCCCTTCGCTGGGATTATTTGTATTGGTCAGCGCGATTGGTGTGATGCCTGCATAGAAGTCATAATCTGTATCGCTATTTGAATCATAAATATTATCAAGTATGAGATCGCCGATCATGTCCTGCGAAGAACCGGAAAGGTGGACAATACGGGGATAATCTCCATCTATATCGAGTGTGCTAAAGGTAATAGTAACTGTTCCGGTCAGGTAATAACTGCTTGGTGAAGCGCTGGTCATATCAAGATCATAGAGAACATCCATCTCATCAACACCAAGAGCCCATGCCTTAATGACGCCTGGTTCACCGCCGCTTGGAGTGATGTCATCTCCGGAACGTGGATTTATTCGATAGTAGACGTCATCATTTCTCCAGTCAACTATTCCAATGATGTCAACTGGATTCCCGGACGCAACTGCTGCATCGAGGGCAGTACCGGTAGATGCATATTGATAATCTACCTTATCGCCAATAACAAAACTGGTTACCCAACTATCGTCTGAACCAATGTAAAGATCGGTTTCAACAATAGCTGCTACAGCGACATTTTCAACTACCACCAGTTGTCCTTCCCACTGTTCTGCTGGATTTGTATTTGCAGGAATTGTCTGATCGATATCAGATCCATCAATAACAGTTGGGGAAACAGCAAACCCGCTGTATGAATCGAGAATTACGGGATTAACAAGTTCGGTTTGATTAAGATATTCATCTCGCTCTGCAACAAAGAGTACCTGATCGTCTACAGCCACCTCATTGATAAAATTAAAATCAAAAATCATTGCACCGTTGTATGCGCCCTCGAAATCGCTGAGCCACACATCACTATAATCATCGTTTGCAGTAACTGTTGCATCAAAGGTTGCCAGAATGCCATTATCAATATGCCCATCACTGGGGTATAATGTATTTGTCAATGCGATGGGAGTGACTCCGGCATAAAATTCATAATCAGTTGTGTTTGCTGCGTCAGTTATCGTATCAAGTGTCAAATCACCGATCATGCTCTCTGAAGCATTGGTAAGATGGACAAGGTTAGGGTCTGTCCCGTCTATTGTGGCACCGGTAAAGGTAATCGTTGCAGTACCCGTCAGTTCGTAATCACCAATGGAAACAGATGTCATAGGCATGGAATAAAATACATCCATATCTTCGGTTCCTATTGCATATGCTTTAATAATAACCGCAGTGGCTGCGCCAAAGGACTGGCTATTATTAAGCGCCCCGGGAGTTTCGGGTGCAGGTTCCAGCCAGAAAAATTCAGAATACTGGGTCCCTGCTCCGGATAACTGGAGAGATTCGCCGATTTGTGTTGAACTAGATTCAGAAACACCTATATCTGTAGATGTCATATCAATAGCTGGTCCATCAGTTGCGATCAGAGTGCCTTCATAAGAAAGAAATTGAATTACTGTTCCCTGATAATCTAAAGACAAACCATCCGGTGCACCATTCTGAATACCTTCATGAAGCCAAGTGTAGAAAGTATAATTGCCACTTGTATTTCCAACTGTAAAATTATCCAGTGTTTCAGAACCATAAACTCCGCCGTTATTACCGTTATAAAGACTAACTGTAAAACCACTAAGAGTATAAGATCCAGGATTTTCTATTACGATTTCAAGAAATTCACCTACGTCATTACCTGTATTATCATAGTGAAGTTCATTAAGCCATGCATTCTGTCCATAACAAAAGGACGCGATAAACATCGCTATAAGTAAAATAGTTAATTTTTTCATGCTACCTCCATATAAGTTTTTTTGTTTTCATTATTATTTTCATACGCTTGATATGTTAAAATATGATAAAAACCTGTCAATATTTTGCATAATAAGAAAAGTTATAAAAAAATTCCACGTGAATGTAGCCGCTTACGAAGCTCGTAATATGTGTTTATAAGAATAAGTTCATGATGGACATGTCCGCTAATCATACGCTTGCTTTCTTCGAGTAGAAGGACAATATTCTGGATTATCCTGTCGGAAATTTGGTGCATGTCCAGGAACTCCTGCAACTTTTCTTCATGATCAATATTAGAAATCGTTTCCGAACCATGTGTATACCTGCACACATCATCAAACCAGATCGCGAGAAAATCCAAAATGTCTTTCAAGAGCTCTTCATTGTGGTTATTGGCAAAATTTTTAGCAATCCGATGAATCGTTGCGAGATTATCATTCATCAGTGCATCAATAATATCGAGCGTCATTTTTCGGGCTTCGATGAAATCCGTTTTTGAAAGCTGAATAGCTTTTGCCATACTCCCGTTTGCAATGCGTGCACTTATTCGAGCTAAGGTTGGCTCAATGTAGTAGTGTTGAATAAGATGCTCCTCGATGGTTTTCGATGGAATTGCTTTGAATCGCACTTTCTGGCAACGAGAAATGATCGTGGGAAGGAGTCGGGAGTAGTTCGTCGTGGTAAGTATTATTGCAGCGTAAGAAGGCGGTTCCTCGAGGGTTTTCAGGAAGGCATTTGCCGCCTGAATCGTCATTTCCTCTGCCTGTACGACGATCACAACGCGATAATTTCCTTCATTCGGGCGGTAACGGAGTTTTCGTTCTATCATACGGATCTTATCAATATGAATGGCTGTGGCTTTGCCAAACTGCATTCGTTCAAAGGGTGTAAGTTTGAGCTGCTCGATATATGCCTGTACCTGCTGTTGTTCTTCCTTCTTCTTATACTCACCTACATCGGACACTTCGAATTTTGGTGTGGGAAAGATCAGGTTAACATCAGGATGGGAGAATGAGTCGATCTTATGGCAGGAAGGGCACGTCTCATCAGCGCCGCTATCAGGATGCTTGCAGTTGATTATCTTTGCAAACTCCAGTGCAGTTGCAAGCTTGCCCACACCTGCGGGTCCGTAAAAGAGATAGCTCTGTCCTGCTTTTCCTTCATTAATGAGCTGAGTGAGAACTCGATGCGCCTGCTGCTGTCCCTTTATCAGTCTAAACATGGGCTGTTATTCCGGCTCCTCAACATTGATCTCGCCGGCTTTCTTCAGAGCAATTTTTGTGAGAATTGGTCCGACGATCTCAAAGAATATACATGTGGCTGTTACGGTAGTAATGACTATTGTGCCGATCTGATCTCCGCTTGTGACGAGTGCGGTTCCTGTTGTTTCAACCACTTTTCCAAGTCCGCCGAAATCCTGTTTTACAATAAGTGACAGCCCGATCGCAACACCTGCCTGAGATAGTATGCCCAATCCAATATAATTTCGCACGTTCTTAGAAACTTTTCCAAAAAGTGCCCCTAGACGCGACCCTCCGATCAATCCTGCGGACCGTGCAAGTATATAGGCAATTCCAAGGAATCCAAGTGAGGGCAATACACCTATTCGGAGACTTGTACCGGCGAGAGTAAAAAACAGGATAAACAGAAGAGGGATCACATTCGTAAGTTCTTTGTGCATGCTCTCAATAAGATTGTGTCTCTGAGTATTTATTATCAATATCCCGGCTGTCATATTCGTGAGGATCAAAGAAAGGTGGAATGCATGGGAAAGCCCCACCATCAGGAGTACAATGCCGAATATATGTATAAAATAATCACTTGAGCTTTTTAGTTTTCTCACCAATATACAGAACAGCGCACCCACAATTAGCCCGATAATGATGCTCAGAGCGATCTCTTTCAATGGTGTGAGGATCAGCGAGAAAAATCCTCCTGATGAGATGCCTGCCTGATTATTGAGAATATTTTTGGCAATAGCCGATGCAAATCCAAAAATGATTATTCCAAGCCCGTCATCGAAACCCACGACAGCATAGAGGGCTTTAGTAAGAGGTCCTTTTGCGCGGTATTCCTTTATGACTGCAACTGTTCCTGCGGGAGCGCTTGCAGGAGCTATCGAGCCAAATATAAGAGCAAGAACTATATTTCCGGTGACAAGCCACACGACAAAAAATACGAGGATGAATGCTCCAAAGGATTCAGCAAAAATGATCGAAATAATGCCTGCTCCCTGCTTCCGCAGATCGTTCAGGTTAAGTTCAAGTCCGATAGTAAGAGCTACAAATCCGAGTGCGATTTCAGTGATAAAGGAAAGCTGGCTCTGTATCGAGGGTGTTAATATTCCCAAAAAGGATGGTCCAATTATCACACCAAAAAACATGTAACCAATTATGAGTGGAAGCCGGATCGTTTTTGTGAGCTTCCCGAAATAGAAGCTGACCAGAGCGACCAGACCGATCAATGCAAGAATTGGCAGTGAATGCGCTTGAAAATAATGCTGAATTGAAGTAAGAAAGCTCATGATGTATTTTCCCTATCTGTTCAAGCTGCCCGAAAAATAACTCACATTATTTGTTATCACAAGAATTCCATCTTTATTTTTCTGAATGCCCATTATGGCTTTTACCTGACGGAGAACTTCGTTTGCGAGCTTTTTGGGCACAATTGCCAGTATAATCTTATTGAATCCTTTATCACTTTCATTCCAGAAGCTTGCGAACAGGGGCAATGCATGAAGATAATATCCCGGATTGTTCGCATCTATGATAGAAATGTGTGCTTCTGCGATCTCTGAAAATATTTGAAGCAGGTCCTCGAATGTATCTTCGATCTGCACGAACACATGAAAAAGGGTGTTTTCAATACCCGGTTTTTGTTCCGGCTGTTCTTTAAGTGCTACTCGTGTTGAAAATATCTCATATACTTTTCCCGGATCAGTTTGTTTTACGATGTCCTCGACCGCATCCTTGGACTGCAATATCTGAGATATTCGAGCAAGATAGCTGATATGATCATTACGTTTTGCCTTGGGTGCAAAAATAAAGATAAAGATTTTTACTTTTTTCTTATCGATCGCCTTAAAACTCACCCCCGAGGGCACGACAAGTATCCCGATCACAAAATCGTCAAGATCATCCAAGGTGCAGTGAGGAAGTGCGATACCGTTTCCAATTCCTGTAGAAAGCAGTTCTTCGCGCTCTGCCAGTTTATTAAAAAGCTCTTCGGGTTTATACTTTGTGAGTCCTTTACATTGCACTGCCATATCAGCAATTTTATGAAGTACTTCATCTTTGTTTTTCAAAGAATCATCGATCGCGATGGAGTCTTTGCATAGAATTTTTTGTAGATCCATAGTTACCTCTTACAATAAAATTATGTTTGCCTGATCACTTATAAAAAAACTCTTCAACAATTTGTCGTGAAAAAATTTCTCGCAAAGTCGCAGAGAAACAAAGAAAAAATGAAGAAAAATTTTTGGCAAAATATTTCCATCAATCTCTGTGAAATCTTTACAGAGAGGATTCAAGTGATTACAATTCTTGATCACCTTTTTCATTCGTATACTTTCGTGTTTTTCGTGGTTAAGACTTTTTTGATTTATCAGTGGAGAGCATTTTGTCTTGAATAAAAACGCTCGTATATTCTTTTGCGAGAATATCCATTATAATGACGTCGAATTTTCTGCCTCCGATGACCTTTGCCTCACGAAATGCGCCGGCTTTCTTAAAACCGACCTGTTCATAGAGTTTCATCGCAGCTGGATTATACTCGAAAACCTGCAGATAAATTTCATGAAGGTTCAGGATATTGAAACCAAAATCGAGGATAAGACGGGTCGCATCTTTCCCGAAACCTTTTCCCCAATATGACTTGTCACCGACAAAAATTCCGAATTCCGCTCTACCATCAATGTTGTTCACGTCGTGCAGTCCGCAGTTGCCGATGAGTGTTTCGTTTTCCTTATCTATGATGCCAAAAACATAGTCATTCCTCTCGATCATTTTCTCCAGGATTTTCTCTTCCTTTTTCAGACTTAACTGCAAGGTATAGCAACCCAGACTGATGCCAATGTCGGCATCGCTGAGCCATTCTGCATACCGATCAGCATCCTCAATATTGAGAGGTGAAAGGTAACATTTTTTTCCGATGAGTTTTTTGTAGTATTTCATGGTTAACTCTTTTTCATTGCCTTCTGTATTCTCGACCAGTCATCCCTTAAAGTAACAGTTCTGTTGAACACGAGCTTTTTTTCTGTTGAATATTTTGTATCAACACAGAAATAACCCTTGCGCTCAAACTGCATTCTCTCTCCTGGTTTCATGCGGGCAAGTGCAGGTTCGAGCTTGCTGTCCTTGAGGATATCCAGGGAATTAGGATTTACATTTGAGATAAAATCTTTGCCCTCAGGAGCATTGATGGGATTCTCGTTTACGAATAAATTTTCGTAGAGACGCACTTCCGCATTAATTGCATGAGGGGCAGAAACCCAATGGAGTGTGGCTTTTACTTTTCTTCCGTCTGGAGCCGAACCACCCCTTGTTTCCGGGTCATAAGTACAATGCAGCTCAATCACATTTCCGTCATCATCTTTAACTGCGCTGTTACATTTCAGGAAATAGGCATATCGAAGCCGTACCTCGCGCCCGGGTGCTAGGCGATAGAATTTCTTGGGCGGATCTTCCATGAAATCATCCTGCTCGATGTATAATTCTCTTGAGAAGGGAACTTTTCGTGTTCCTGCCGAATCGTTCTCTGGATTATTAACCGCTTCCAATTCTTCTACCTGATCTTCAGGATAATTATCTATTATCACTTTGAGCGGTTTGAGCACAGCCATATAGCGGTTTGTGGTTTTATTGAGTTCTTCACGAATGCAGTGCTCAAGAAGCGCATGATCAACGATGTTGTCACTTTTTGCAATACCTATCCTGTCCAGAAAATCCCAGATGGAATCCGAAGTGTAACCTCTTCTACGCAAGCCGGAAATGGTCGGCATTCTCGGGTCGTCCCAACCGTCGACAAAACCTTCTTCCACGAGGCGTATCAGCTTTCGTTTACTCATGACTGTGTAAGAAAGATTAAGCCGCGCAAACTCTATCTGCTGAGGATGAAATATCTCAAGCTCTTCGAGAAACCAGTTATAAAGAGGTCGGTGATTTTCAAATTCAATGGAGCAAAGCGAGTGTGTGATGCCTTCGATGGAGTCAGATTCACCGTGAGTAAAATCATAGGTCGGATAAATGCACCACTCATCACCTGTTCGATGATGGGTTTTATACATGATGCGGTACATTACCGGGTCGCGCATATTCATATTGGGATGAGCCATATCGATTTTGGCTCGCAGGATTTTTTCGCCTTCTGCAAACTCGCCATTCTTCATTTTTAGAAAAAGCTCGAGATTTTCTTCAACGGAGCGTTCCCGAAATGGACTGTTATTCCCGTGCGTGGTAAGTGTGCCCCGATATTCGCGGATCT
>JAVCDK010000126.1 GCA_030765865.1 Candidatus Celaenobacter antarcticus
ACGAGACCGGTTTTTATGAATATACAGTCACACCTGCATATATTGATGATTGGATTCCGCAACCTGCTATTGGTGAGTTTGGATTGCATCTTCTGGATTACCTCGCATTTCGCTCAAAAGAGCTTGATACATATATGTATATAGATCGAGGTAACGTCACTGGAAAAATTATTCTCGATACGCTTTCAATGGAGATTAACACCGCGGTAACTTCCGAAGATGTTCAACTTGAATTTTCAAATAATAGCTATATTTCATCACCTAAGAAGACAGCGCATAAAGCGAATATCTCCGAAATGAGTTCCATTACACCGCAAAGCGATTGGGAGTATCGTGTGGGAAGAGATTTGGTTTGGTTCGGGAATATGGAGGATGAGGGATGTACAATGTGGGAGCTGAATGAGCCGGAAGAATTTTATGACAATACCTTTTCGTACGAAGGTGAACGCTCGATCGGGCATGTATGGGATGAGAATAATTATTATGACCTTTCTACAAAACTGGAAGGACGATTAAAAAGATATTCAGATTCGACCAATTACTCATTGCATGGATATATCAAGACCACAGATGCTAAGGGCGTGACAATTCAAATCCGCTATTATCAATATAGATGGTACGCAGTGATGCTTGGTTCAGAATATATCTCAGAGAAAATTATGGGTGATACTGATTGGACGTATTATCATAAAGAACTTTCAGTTCCTGTTAATACTAATTATTTCGATATTCTTCTCATTTCCGAGACCCCAAACTCAGGTATATCCTATGCGTGGTTCGATAATGTGGGACTCATCGAGTGGACGGACTGGGAGTTCCAGGCAGTGAAATCTCAAATTTCAAATCCGAATGATTATTATTTCTATCAAATACGAACAGATGAGCCGATCACAACTGCGGCAGTTAAATATGTGGAGACTGCATATGGTCCGCTTCCACAAGTAGGTGTGGATGAGCAGCCAGAGCAAAATCAAATGATCTCACAAGTTATGAATTATCCAAATCCAATAAAATCAACGACAAAAATATCATTTTACTCTAGCGTGAATTTAGGAAATACAGAGATTAAAATATTCAATATTAAAGGGCAATTAGTAAGAGAATTTAAAATTGCGAATTATGAATCAGGGATGAATGAAATTATTTGGAATGGCAAAGATTCATCAGGAAAAAAACTGGGTAATGGTATTTATTTCTATACAGTTTCTTCGGGCAATAGAGTTTTGGCTACACAAAAATGTGTATTGTTAAGATGATGAACGTCGAATGATGATCAATGATTTAAGATTTGAGAAGATAGCAAAATCAGAAATTTTCAATCGGTGTTCATCATTCATAAATCAAAAGGAAAATAATGTTCATTGATTATGCAAGAATTCATGTAAGCGGAGGAAATGGGGGAAATGGCTGTTTGAGTTTCCGCAGAGAAAAGTTCATTGCAAAAGGCGGTCCGGACGGCGGGAATGGCGGCAAAGGAGGAGATGTCATCGCTGTTGCATCTTCAGACCTGAATACCCTGCTAAATTTTCGCTATAATAAACAATTTTTTGCTGAAAAAGGACAGCACGGCATGGGCTCGAATAAAACAGGTCATGACGGTGAAAATATCATATTGAAAGTACCACTTGGTACTGAAGTATATGAAACCGACGAGAATAACAATAGGATAGCAAAGATCGCTGACCTTGCCGAAGAGAACGAGGATATCATACTCGCGCATGGTGGCAAAGGCGGAAGGGGAAATGCGACATTCAAATCCTCGAGGAATCAAGCACCAAGAAAGACAACTATAGGCAAAGAAGGAGAAGAAAAGCACTATGAATTTGTACTCAAGCTTATGGCTGACGTTGGTTTAGTTGGATTCCCGAATGCCGGGAAATCTACACTGATAAGTCACCTGTCATCAGCTCATCCTAAAATTGCAGATTATGAATTTACTACTCTAGAACCATGCCTCGGTGTCGTCAAGGTAGATGAATACAAAACCTTTATAATCGCTGATATTCCCGGAATTATAGAAGATGCCCATGCTGGAAAAGGACTCGGACTGCGTTTTCTTCGTCATATAGAGCGAACGAAGGTGTTGCTCTTTCTCATTGATATTACTTCCGAGGATATCGGAGAAAAATACAACATTCTGCACAACGAACTGAATACCTATAATCCGCAATTGGATAAACGACAGAAATTGGTTGTGCTAAACAAAATTGATCTGATTGCTCATGATGAAAAAGACACACTAATTCGCAAAACTCAAGATACCTTAAAAGAAATATGTAAATGTCCGATCCTGGCAATTTCAGCAGTGAGCGGCGAGAATCTTCAAAAATTGAAATATGCGATCAAAGATATATTGATTTTGTAACAAACGAGGAAAATAATGAATAAATCAGATTATTATGAATGGTTGCGGCTTGTTTCTGTGAAAGGACTCGGACCTGAAACAATTCAGAAATTACTAACAAAATACTCTACCCCCGGATCGATTTTCCATACATCTAAAGAAGAACTGACTGAGCTTTCGTATATATCATACAAACTCGCAGACAATATCCTCAAAAATCAAAAAGAAGAGTTTATTGAGAATCAACTTGCATTGATAGAAAAATATAACGTCCACCTGCTTTCACTACTTGATGATGAATATCCAAGATTGCTCAAATATAGTTATAATCCTCCAGTAGTGCTCTATGTGAAGGGAAATTTGTTACCGGAGGATAATATGTTTTTTGCAGTAGTAGGAACTCGCAAACCGACGCAATATGGCAAGATCGCAGTTCGAAGGATAGTGCCCAAACTTGTACTTGCAGGATTTACTATAGTAAGTGGACTCGCTTATGGTATTGACGGTGCAGCACATCAAGAAGCGTTGAATGCAGGCGGAAGAACAGTTGCTGTATTTGGAACAGGATTGGATGTAGTCTATCCTGCTGCTAACAGAGAACTAGCTAAAAGAGTACTCACAAATGGAGCTATCATATCTGAAATACCCCTTGGGCGTGAAATAGAAGCATGGAATTTTGCGAATCGCAACAGGATAATCAGCGGAATGAGCAAAGGGACGCTTGTGGTTGAGGGAGCAAAAACGAGTGGTGCACTATTAACCGCAAAATTTGCTCTTGAGCAGAATCGTGATATTTATGCAATTCCGGGTAACATCAACTCTCCTCAAAGTGAGGGTCCAAACTATCTTATAAAACTCGGAGCGAAGATCGTAAGCAGTCCCGAAGATATACTCGAAGAATATAAGCTCAGCTTGAAATTGGTTAACGAGACCTCATCTGCCGACGTTAAACCCAAAGTCAAACTTAACGAAAGTGAGGAGAAAATATACAAACTCCTCATCAAAAATGAGAAAAATCTCAGTCTGGATAAGATGGTCGAACTATCTGATGAAAGTCCCGCAGCACTTTCAAGTGTTCTTCTGCAAATGGAGTTTAAGGGATTGGTAAAGAGGGGAGCACAAAACCGTTACTGGCTTATTTAAAAAAAGACCCTCGAAGCATTATGCCGCAAGGGTCTAATAAAATCAATGAACAAACTTATTCGATGATTCCTAAAATATCGGATCTTTGCACGATGAGATATTTGTTTCCTTCAAGTTCTAACTCTGTACCGCCATATTTCGCATAAACTACTTTATCACCCTTTTTCACAATTTTCTGAAGATCTTCGTCATTTCCAACTGCAATGATCTTGCCGATTTGTGGTTTTTCTTTTGCGGTGTCGGGGATGATAATGTTGCCGACTTTCTTCTCTTCAGATTCCAATGTCTCAATAAGAACTCGATCATCAATGGGTTTAATTTTCATTATACCTCCATATTAATTTTTTAGTTCTATTTATAGAAAAATGTAAAGCGGTAATGATTGCCGTCAAGAATTTTTTTGAAAGAATGTGAAATATTAGCAAATGAATAAGAAGATTGCTAAGATAGGTTCCGATATGTCTTCAAAAAGAAAGGTAATTCTCGAACCCTCAGGCAAGGACGAAGTATGCTAAGACTTGATCGGGAATCTCGCTTATGTTAAAATATTTTAGATTCATGACCAAGAAATCACTCAATTTATATAATCCTTTCTCAACATCAACTTCTATATCATTTATTGGAACTATACATCGCACGAATTGGTACAAAATATCACCAATTGAAATTTAGGCGTAATAAACAAAAAGTGCAATCCTTTACTTACTTATACAGAAAATCTCTTGTAATAAATTTGAAATCTTGGAAAAATTTATAAGGATAGCATTTTTGAATCGAATGAATATTCTTGACAGCACTTTTAACTATCTAAATAAGCATTATATTATTCTTAGAGGCGTTGCTCCTATTAAATAGTCAAGATATGAATCGCAGAGAACACCCGTAAAATAACAGAGAATCCGTGGAATATTTTAACGCATGAACGCCACGAAGAAATAAGTAAAAATATTTCACATGACAGGTAGAGTCGCGGATAATTTTGTTTCAACCGTTAGTTCACACTTCGTACCGAAATTCTACAGGGTTACGGGGAATGGGCTGACGAAATATTTAGTACAGCGGATGAATAAAGGGTAGCTTCTGTTAAATGGAATAGAGAAAATAGCAATTTGACTCGTTCCACCAGGAGTAAAAAAGTTAATTTCAAAATTAGGCGAATAATTATACTAACCAAACAAAAAACAAGAGGTAAAAAAATGATTAACAAAAGTGAAAAGAAAAAAAATGTCCCCAAAAAGTATGTATTAATGATGATTGCAGTTGTTCTTTTTCTATCAGCATTAAGTGTATGGTGTATTATACCACAGAATACGATTAAATCTTCTCTTACTGTTCAAGCTTATGATACAAATGTTGAATGTTTTGCACAAGGCGATTATACACCAAAACCATTAGAAACAACAAAGTTTACTCCGATAGAGGATAAAGACGAAGCAATTTTACTTTGTAGTGCAATAGGTGATTATAAGCCAAAACCCTTAAAACCAATCGGAGATTGAGGAATAAAAGTTAGTCCAATATTATGATAGACTTAATTATATTTCATCAATTAGGAATACTTCGTGTTCTGAATTTGGCATTCTGGTTTTATCTTTATAAAAAGAGTAACATCACTGGATTAAATAGAGATGCCGTTAAACACTTTGTGATTTATCTTGTTCTTTTCACTGTCTGGAATATCCTTATGATCGTCACTGAAAATTCTGGAAGAGTCTATCTTTTTTTCTGGGCTATTACTAGTATATATCAATTGTATTTCATACTGACCATTCTCTTTAAATTGGCAGGGTGGAATTATGTCTGGTTAGAGATTATAATTCCTACCCTGCCTACCGCTTTAGCTGCAATTCTGTCTTTCAAATATAGTAATTATCAGCCGGTAAACATTATTGATTTTTTCAACTCGTTAATTCTGTTGACCAGTTCCGTCTTAATTTTAAGGTATATTCTATTAAAAAAATCATTCGTTGAAAACATTGAAACAATTTTTATTTTTTCGGGCTTTATTTTATATTTCGGCTTACACATTTTAGCCAGTAATATCCTGACTTTTGATTTTTTGAAATACTGGTCATTTGGTAAAAATGCAACTTTAATTGGATTCATTTATTGGATAGGAAGTATAGTATGTATACGGAAAATCAGATACAGATATTCGTAATATTATCATCAATTTTTCTTGGGCTGTTTGTTTTAACAACCATATATCTTATTATCAAACTGAAGTTGAACAGCATCCTTCTTAGGCAATCAGAGGAGAAAATAAAAGAGTACTCAGAGGACCTTGAGAAAATGGTGAAAGAAAGAACAAAACAATTATCAAAATCCGAAGAATCTTACAAACAACTATACAAGTTCAATGAGGGGATAGTAGAACATTCTCCGGCAGGAATTATGAAGCTGGATGCAAAACTCAAGATAAGTTATGAAAATCCTGAAATGAAAAGGATTTTAGGAGTACCTCCCGGTGAAGAATCAAAAGCTATAGGAATGGATATAAGAGAACTTGCTTCGATAAAAAATATTGGGGTTCAACCTATCTTCAATAATCTTTTTGAGAGGAAGGAAATCGCAACAGAAAATCTTTTTATTTCTATGTATGGGAAAAAAACTTATATCACGCTAAAAGGTGTTCCCATGTTTGAAAATAACAAATTTAAAGGTGCCGTTTTGCTCATCAACGACATTACGGAGCGCAAGAAAGCAGAGAGCATTCAAAAAACATTATATAACATTTCTGATGCTTTGAATAAAGTTGATAATTTGCACGAACTCTTCATTAAAATAAGAGAATACACGGGAAATGTAATCGATACTACAAATTTCTATGTAGCTTTATACGATGAAAAAACTGATATGATCTTACTTCCTTTTGATGTTGATGAAAAAGATAATTTTGTAACTTTTCCGGCTGGTAAAACGCTTACTGCCCTGGTGATAAAAACAGGTAAACCTTTATATGCTAACAGGCAATTACAAGACAAATTACTCAAACAGGGCAAAATTGAAATAATTGGAACACCTTCTGCGATCTGGCTGGGTGTTCCCCTAAAAGTTGAAAAAAAAGTAATTGGTGTAATTGCGGTTCAAAGTTATGATGATCCAAATCTTTATTCTGAGAAAGATATTGATATTTTAACTTTTATTTCAGAAGAAATTGCTCTTGCCATCAAGCATAAACAAGCGGATGAGCAGATAAGGAGAGACCTAAAAGAAAAAGTATTATTGTTGAGAGAGATACGCCACAGGGTAAAGAATAATTTGCAGGTAATATCAGGACTTCTTCAGCTTCAGAAGAATGAAATGACGACAAAAGAAGATGCTTTAAAGGGATTTACGGCAAGCCAGGATAGAATACTGGCAATGGCAAAAGCTTATGAACTATTATTAGAATCGGACTATATGTCTGAGGTGAGTGTTGGGAAATATATTACATCACTTGCAGAGCAACTTAAATATAATTATGATAACCATAATAAGGTAAATATAACCTATTCTCTTGATGATCTGGTCATAAGTATTGAGATATTAGATAGACTGGGACTGATATTGAATGAGATCATAACGAATGCGATAAAATATGCTTTTGAAGGAAGAGATTCCGGGAACATTCATATAGACTTGAAAGATGCTGGAGAACACATCGAGATAAAGATATCAGATAATGGAATAGGCATTCCCAAAGAAATAGAAACCCATGAGCCGGTAACCCTTGGCCTATCAATTGTCGATATGCTTACCCAGCAGTTACAGGGAACCTTGAAAATAGACAGGAAAAATGGAACGAGTTTTACACTGGTAATACCGAAAGAAAGTAGAGAGTAAAGCATAGAGCGTATAGCGTAGAGTGAAGAGCGAGGAGTGACGAGTGAGAAGAGTGAAGTCAAGAGAGATTCGGCTTCTTCCGACAAATCGGGATATGCCGCGGCAGGTAGAAATAAAAATTTACAATATTAAAGGTCAGCTTGTACTCGAATTACCCTTTTGTGCTTCTTCGCTTTCGCGCTTTCTCGAAGTAGCCTGGAATGGAAGAGATGGCAAAGGTAGAAAGGTTCGTGGTGGGGTGTATTTTTACAGAATTGAGTGGAGTGGAGAAGTGGGTGTGAGAAAAGTGGTTTTTATTAAGGAGGAATGATAAACAATGAAATAAATTTGACACATAGGAAGGGAAAACTCCAAAAAGAGTAATAATTGAGGTGAATATTATTTTTACTATTGAAACTGACTGGAAAAAGATGCAGGATATGGAAAGATTTTATGAAAGAAACTATAAGCAAAATCCACGCAATATTGCGCAGATACCACCAGATATGGCCGTGCATAGGTAATAGATATGCGGGGACAAATACGTTAACTGCGAGGTTAAAGAGAAACCAGAACAATGAATGAAATCGGAATATATATTACTGTAACAATTACACTTTTTGGAGTAGCTTATCCTATCTTACTTCAAGTGATTGCACGACTTGATGAAAAATATTCATCAGAAAATATTGTTGGTCTATTTGACAAAGAAATAGAGGGAAAGCTATTTCGTTGGTTATTGATTTCAACATTAGTATTTATAGTAATATGGAGTTTAAAACTAAAACCACTTTTTCAAATTGATGGGCTGAATTTTATAATAAATAATTCAGCAAATATTCTTCTTGGGCTAAGCTCTATACTATTAATAATATCATTCTTTTTCTTCACCCGAAAAATTCTAATCTATTACACGCCTACAAAATTCATTCAGTATTTAAGAAATAAGCATATTAAATCAAGAAATGATTTCAAATACTTTGAGGGTCTTGCTGACATACTTTTACTTTCAATAAAACAACAACAACGAAACCTATCTTTAACTCTATCAGACTTCTTTTATGATTCTTTTAGGAATGAAAGGGGAAAGTTAAATAATACACCTGTAGAATACCCAGATATATTTTATGAAACAGTTCATAAATCAATTGAGGAATTAGCAATTCTAAAAGAGAAAAGAAATTATTCATTAGAGTATAGAACTGCGGGAGGAATATGGCTATTAGGAGAAATGCAAGGTCATGAACTTTCAAATAAAACTTATGTTTGGCTTTGGCGAAATATCTTACTTTCGATTCAGTATCAGCAAGATGATTTAATAGTTTATCATTGGCAAACTGCACATCAGTTTTATACCTATAGCCTACCGTATATTTATAAAAATTATGACCATTCATCGGATACTTTTCAAGTAAGTAATCAGGATACTGTAAACAAGCGGATTTCAGAAAGAGAAAAATTTATTGAATTCCATTATGCTTTAGGAGGATTGCTTACTTACAAAAAAAGATACAGTTGCATTAATAGGGTTTTTAATCACACAAATAGTCAACCGCCTAAATACGAGCTTCTACCTGAATCAATGTATGAAATATTTAGTTTTTACTTCAAAGTACGTGACCCTTATGACCGAGAATACACTTGGATTTCAAATCAGTATTCATTTCCAGAGCAAAGCGGACTTCATGCCGATTCGGTAGTTAAAAAATGGATATTTTCCTACATGGCAGTTCTATTTCTAAGACAATATACAATTGTCCCATATTTAATTACAATGAAACCGCTTGATTATCCTGCAATTCCAAAAACACAAGGGGAGATAAAAGGATGGATAGATGGTCTTGATTTTTTCAAGAAGTTAGTGTCAGAACATCTTGAAAACAAGGTGCTATTGGAAGAACTTTATCTTGATTTTATTACAAAAGAATGGTGTGAGAAAAATGATAAAGTTTACCCATTAGACTTTATTGATGTTTTTAAATCAAATCTGAAAGAAGCCTATAACAATAACGCATTGACCTTACCAATTTCAGAAGAAAAGGTACTGCAATTTGAAACTTCTACAAAAGGTAGAGTTGAAGAAGTTTTGGAGAATATAACAACAATAAGTAATTCTAATACGATTTCTGGTGAGGCGGACAAATGGTATGTAAATGGTCAAAGAATGCTTCAAAGCAGAGATGCCTTTTCTGAAAATCCGGAAGTTCATCATATAGATTTTGATTCGTTTTTAGCATCAGTATTATCGAGAAGAATTATTAAGGGAGTTGCTTCAACATTCTTATTTAAAAAGACCAAAACTTATTTATTTAAACACACAGATTTCTTTGGTGCCATTGACAAATTCGGATTAACTGAACAGCATGTTATAGTGGCGTTCGGTCTAAATATCGACAACTATATAAATCACTTTAAAGTAAAAGGTTTAACCAAAGAGAAATATAAAGAGACAAGTATTTTTTCTTTCCAAGGTTCTCAATTTGTAAACACTACGGTCTTTATTCTACGAAAATCTAATTTACCTTTTATTTCAACTAAACCAATATCAGATGAAATTATTAAAAAGTATTCATTAAAAAAGATAAGTGATAAAGGAAACTTACACAGTTCAATAATTGATTTAAATAACACAACTGAAGAAATCTTTAATGAAAATAAAGTAGGGAAAGAAGATGATGAGATAAAGAAATCAGTACTGATGAGTATAATAATCTCGCTTGAAATATTATGGAAAAAGAATATTGATGTAATTCAACTAATTGAGTTTTCAGAATATAGACAGAAAGGATTACCAAATAAAATAAGTGATATTGAACCATTTGATAAGAAGAAACCCAACTGGTAAAAATGTATAAAAATAATAGCCATAATAGTAGTAAATTAAAGGGTTTTAACCCGCCTCAACTTTCTTGTAACTTGGCAGGAATGAAGCCCGTAATCGGCTAATATTCTTATACTAACCATAAGCAAGCATTCTGAGGAAATCGATTTTGAAAAGGGAATGAATATTTTTTTTAAATAGTAATAATCAATAGGAGTGTTGATATAATCCTGATTAAATCGTAATATGTTTTGGAATTCTACGGTAAAAACTTCAATGGATCGTAGGCACGTCCGTCAAGGCGGACTTCAAAATGCACATGCGCGCCTGTCGTGTTGCCGGTCACCCCAACTTTTCCAATAATCTCGCCCTTCTTCACTTTATCATCTTTATGCACAAGGTTTTCCTGGTTGTGTGCATACACGGTCATTATGCTGTTAGCATGCTTTAGAATGATCACATTGCCATAACCGCGCTGTTTGCCGGAATAGGCAACCTCACCATCCAGCACAGCTTTGAGAGGTGTTCCTTCAGGACAGGCGATATCGAGTCCTTTATGGGGTTTTCCGTCACGTGTGCCGAATCCTGAAGTGATCTGTCCTGTGCACGGCCAAATTATACCGTATTTCTGGAATTCGGATTTCTTTATAACCGGTTTGGGAATAATATACTTTGAATTATCATCCTTTGATTGCGTCTCGAGATGGAGTTTCTGTCCGACAAAAATATTACTTGAACTCAGACTGTTATAATTCTTGAGCTCAAGTAATATATTTGGGATTGGGAGAAAATCCCATGAGAGATATGCATATAAAAAATATGAAGAATTTCGTAATTATAATTTTAATTGAGAAGGCATGCTTAAGCCTGGAGTTCTAATATCGAACCAGTATTCTTCACCAGCTGGCGGATCCAGGAATAATTTTGGAACTCATTCAGGCAGAAAAATATAGCGCTATCAGTGAAATCCTCCTGCATTATATGGGTTTAAAAGGGAATTCTTGTTTTGCTTCTTGCCTTAATATAGTGATATGTTCATAAGTAAAATCATTCAACGAGATCATATAGAGAGAGCATCATTTCCGAATTGACTATGATAAAGATTATGGTAGAATCCTCGGGAATCCATTAATTCCCGGTGAGTTCCCTGCTCAATAATCTGGCCATCATTCATCACCAAAATCGCATCGGCATTTTTAATAGTACTCAGCCGGTGGGCAATAACAAAGCTGGTTCTCCCCTTCATTAATTTCAGCATTCCTTCCTGAATCTGAATCTCCGTGCGGGTGTCTACGCTGGATGTCGCTTCGTCCAGAACCAGAATAGAGGGCTCTGAAAGAATAGCGCGGGCAATGGCAATGAGCTGCTTTTGGCCCTGGCTCAGGCTAGCTCCATCCTCAGATACTTCTGTATCATACCCATGCGGCATGCGGTGGATAAACTGATGAGCATTTGCTAATTTTGAGGCTTCTATAATTTCCTCTTCGGAAGCGTCCAATCGTCCATAGCGTATATTCTCTTTCACAGTATCAGAGAAGAGGAAGGTCTCCTGCAGTACAATCCCCAGATTCCTTCTCAGATCCCGTTTCTTAATATCACGGATATTTTTCCCATCAATGGTAATACTGCCTTTATGGAAATCATAAAACCTGGAGAGTAAATTGATAATGGTTGTTTTTCCTGCTCCTGTGGGACCGACCAAAGCAATGGTCTGTCCCGGTTTTGCATGAATATCGATGCCCTTGATAATGGGAATATCCGGCAAATAACGGAAATGAAGATTTTTGAAGATTACTTCACCTCGTACGGTTGACAAAGGCAAAGATTCTTCCGTATCTTCAAATTCAGGAATTTCGTCCAGGACGGCAAAGACTCTTTCTGCTCCGGCCAGAGCAGACTGGATGGTGGTATAAAGTTGAGCAATTTGATTCAAGGGGCGTGAAAACTGCCTTGTATAATTGAGGAAGGCCGCAATGGTTCCTACAGAAACCATACCATAAATGGCCAGAATTCCTCCGGCAAATGCTGTAACCCCATAGTTCAGGTTGTTCATCATATTCATCAGCGGGCCCATCAGTCCCGATGCAATATTGGCTTTGTTGGATGCTTTCTGCATCAATTTATTTTTTTTAGAAAAGGTTTTTAGTAGCTCCTTCTCTTTAGTAAAAGCTTTGATAACTCTTTGGCCGGAAATACTTTCCTCAATAATCCCGTTCAGGTCTCCCAGATGTTTTTGCCTGTCACGAAAACCCTTTCTGGTATGTTTGGCAATCTTCTTGGTCAGGAAGATCACAATGGGAATGACACAAAGACAAATCAGGGCAAGCCTCCAATTAATGGTTATCATCACAATGCCAACAGCAAATATGCTGAGTACTGCCGAAATAATCTCCAAAAAACTATTGGAAATGGTGTTACTGATGTTGTCTATGTCGTTTGTTACGCGGCTCATCAATTCACCAGTTGTTCGTGTATCAAAGAAGCGGATGGTAAGAGTCTGGAATTTGTGGAAGACATCTTTTCTTAAGTTCTTAATAGACCTTTGGGAGACGGCTATCATAATCCATTGCTGAATCAAAGTAAAGCCGGCTGCAGCAAAGTGAATGATGATCATGGCAATAAGCACTTTAGCCAGTCCGGCAAAGTTAACCTGACCGATTAAATAGTTATCGATAGCGTATTTCAGCAGGTAAGGACCAGCAATGTTTAAAATCGTGGTTATTAACACGATAAAAATCACCAGCATAAGACCTTTTTTCTGTCTCTTTAGATATCCCCATAGTTTTTTCAGTGTTCCCCGGGTATCGTTAGCTTTTTCCTTTGGGTTGGCAAAATGACCTCCGGGGCCTCCACCATGTCTTGGGCCTGGCCCCATAACTGGTCCGATTATATTCTTTTGTTCCTGTTTCTTCAAGATACGGCCTTATTATCTATTTGGGAATAGTAAATTTCCTGGTAGATTGGATTGTCCTTCAACAGTTCATTGTGGGTTCCAATTCCGGAAATTTTTCCGTCATCCAGAATGATTATTTTATCGGCTTCCATCACGCTGCTGATCCGCTGGGCAATGATCAGAGTGGTTCTTTCAGAACTATTTTTTTTAAGAGAGTTGCGAATCTGTTTTTCCGTAGCCATATCCACTGCGCTGGTAGCATCGTCAAAAATTATAATGGGAGCTTTTTTTGCCAGAGCCCGGGCTATGGCAATACGCTGTTTCTGTCCGCCAGAAAGGTTCACACCTTTCTGGTTGATGTCTGTCATATAGCCATTGGGAAGTCCATCAAGAAAGCTGTTGATATTGGCAGATCGAGCTGATTCTTTCATCAGATTTTCCAGCCCATCATGATCACAGCTTTCATAGTGAAAGAGGATGTTATCTTTCACCGTACCAGTAAAAAGAATCGTTTTCTGAGGAACCAGAGCAATATTATTGCGTAGATTTTCCAGATCCATTTTCTCTATGTTTTCACCGTCGATAAGGATTTCTCCGGAATCAATATTATAGAATCGAGGGATAAGTTCTGCTAAGCTGGTTTTTCCCGATCCCGTAGCACCTATTATAGCTGCCGTTTCTCCTGGTAAAATGGTTAAGGTGATATTTTTAAGAACCGGATCACCCTCGTGGGTATAAGAGAAAGTTACATTCTTAAACTCTATTTTTCCTTTAATTTCTTGAGCAAAAATAGGATTTCCCGGCTCCTCAATATCTGGGATACTGGTTAGTACTTCCTGGATTCTGGTGGATGATGCCTGAGCTCTTGAGAACCTCATTAACAGATTACTGAACATCATTAAGGAAAAAAGCAACTGTCGCAGGTAGTTGATAAAAGCCATTAGTGCACCAATTTTCAGGATGCCAAAATCAATTTGTTGTGCTCCAAACCAAAGAGCCGCGATAATTGCCCCGTTTAAAAGTATCTGCATGAAGGGATTCATGAGAGATACGGTGCGGGAAGCTTTGATGGTAATATCTGTTAAGTCATCATTGGCTTTTTGAAATTTTTCCTCTTCGTATTCCTCACGGACAAAAGCTTTAACGAGTCTCTTTCCAGCCAGATTTTCCTGCAAACGTGTATTTAGTTTATCCAGTTTGGATTGAACTTTATAAAAAAGCGGATAAGCTTTTTTGATGAGAATCGTCATAATAATTAGTAATAGAGGAATGAAAATCACAAAAAGGGTAGAAAGTTGACGGCTGATGATAATTGCCATCACCAGACTTCCAACTATCTGTAAAGGAGCTCTCACCATTATCCGAAGCATCATGCGTGAGACATCTTCAATCTGGGAAACATCATTTGTTAATCTGATGATCAGATTTCCCGTTTCCAGTTCATCCAGATTTTTATTGGAAAGACTCTGCACCTTAGTAAAAAGATCCTGTCGCAAATCTGCTCCCAGACCGGTTGAGGCAAAACTGGACATTATGGCACATCCACCGCCGCCCAGAAAAGCCAACAACGTTACAATGATCATACGAATTCCGAGAGAAAAAACCATCGTCAGGTCATGGTTGGCAATTCCCACATCTACGATTTTTGCCATGATTGACGGAAGCATAAGATCCATAAATACTTCTATCAGCATCAGCAAGGGAGCTGCCAGTGCAAAAATCCAGTATCGTTTCAGATAATCAATTATTGTTTTCAATGTTAATTTCTTCGATTAGTTGCTCCTGTATGCGAAGTAGCATCTTATGTAATATATCTTGTTCCCGGGTTGTGAAGTTCTTGAAAATTTTATAATCCATTGCTCTGAGCTTTTTAGCTATTATTGAACGGGTTTCTATGCCCTTTGGCGTGAGATGAATAAGGGTAACTCTCTGGTCATTTTTATCAGTCTGACGTGATACATAACCATTTTTTTCCATATTTTGTACCATTCGCGTTAGCGTGGCAGGAGCAATATTCATCCTATGTGCAAGTTCTGTTTGGCTGATCACTTCCGATTCCTGTAGTTTATCAAAAAGTCTGTTTTGCCCGCGGTGAAGATTGAAGGATGTGAAAATAGCGTGATGATAGCGGTGATGAAGTCGTGAAGTATCGGTAAAGATGGATCCAAGTTTCTCCATTTGTTAGCCTCCTAATATTTAGTATACGAATATTTGGCATGCTAAAGAATTTATTTGGAGGTTTGTTTGTCAAGGATTATGCGTTTAGCTCGTATCCTCCCAGTTTTTTATCCAAGATGGTGCCGTAAGATTTTGCTTTAGAGTGCTGATTATTTTAGGCTGATGAATTTCATAATTTTGCATCCGGCAGTTACCGAATTCGAAAATTGTTTTGGAACTCACTCAGACTAGAGAATATAGTGCTATCCATGAAATTCTAATGCATTATCAGGGTTTAATTGTTTTCTCGCATTAGGTGTGTAGATTAAGAAAAATGCCACGAACAAAATCCTCCACGATAAGCAAGAAGAAAGTGGCAGGCTTTAAACGTCAGCAAGCATTCTGAGGAAATCGATTTTGAAAAGGTAATGAATAGCTTTTTTAAATAGCAATAATCAATAGGTGCGTTGATATAACACTGATTAAATCGTAATATGTTTTGTAATTCTACGGCAAAAACTGCAATGGGTCGTAGGCGCGTCCGTCAAGGCGGACTTCAAAATGCACATGTGCGCCGGTCGTGTTGCCGGTTACCCCAACTTTCCCGATAATCTCACCCTTCTTCACTTTATCATCTTTATGTACAAGGTTTTCCTGGTTGTGCGCATACACGGTCATAATACTGTTGGCATGTTTGAGAATGATCACATTACCATAGCCGCGCTGCTTGCCGGAATACGCAACCTCACCATCCAGTACAGCTTTAAGTGGTGTTCCTTCAGGACAGGCGATATCGAGTCCTTTATGGGGCTTTCCATCACGTGTGCCGAATCCCGAAGTGATCTGTCCAGTGCAGGGCCAGATGATACCGTATTTCTGAAATTCGGATTTCTTTATAACCGGTTTGGGAATGATGTATTTTGAATTATCGTTCTTGGATTGTGTTTCCAGATAGAGCTTCTGTCCTACAAAAATATTACTTGAACTCAAACTGTTATAATTCTTGAGTTCATAAATAGACAATCCGTAAGTCGAAGCGATCCTGTACAATGTCTCACCCTTTTTCACCACATGATATTTTGGCTTTTTTATCTGCTTTGTCGTTTTTTTTGTTGTTTCTGTTTTTGTCTGAGTCTGCTTTAGCTGTTCAATTTTTTCCGGTTCATATTCCTGAACTTGACTTGTAACAACAGTGGTTTGTCCGGGCTCGCCTTTCAATAACAGTTTCTCGCCGGCTTTTATCGTGTAGGAAGTAAGCTGATTGAGTTCCATTAATCTCTCAATAGGAATTTCATATACCTTAGAAAGCCGGTACAGAGTTTCCCCCTTTTGTATTATATGATATCCGGATGAGGGGATGTCCTTCTTTGTAACATAATACTGTTGTGGATGTTCTTTATTATGGAGGTATATTTTTTGCCCGATGAGTATTTTATCAGATGGAAGATTGTTTATCCTCTTGAGCGCATCGACAGTTGTTGTGTATTTCTTTGCGATAGAGTAAAGCGTATCGCCTTTCTTCACTATATGGTAGTCATCGGATTCGGTGATATATTTAGGATTAGGCGAGAATCCTAAAAGAGAAACGCACAAAAAAAGTAATAATAATTTAGTAAGTGATCTCAAATGAATCATATTCGATCTGTTCCGGGTCTTCTTCAATCTTGATATCGTCAATACGCGCTGCAGGAGGTCCTAATTTAATTTTATCTAAGAAGATTTGCAAACTTTGTTGTTCACCGTGGGCTTTGATCTCGACTTCACCGTTATACAGATTTTTTACATACCCGTGAATGCCGAAATGACGTGCATTATATACAGCAAAATATCGGAATGATACGCCTTGTACAATTCCTTTTACAATAATATGTAATTTTCTCATATTACTCAAACACAATCATCTGCGGTCGTACGACGCCAGCTCGGATCTGGGTGTGACCATTCATATATATCATTTTATGTTGCTGTTCTTTGAAGAAGTTTTCAAAGACGGCATTCATTCTGAAATCGCCGAATCCTTCTGTCAATATTATCGGAAATGGTATGTTTTCATTGCCTGTAAGCGCCACGCCAATCTCCTCACCAAGAAATTCCACGAGGTCTTTGTTGTCTATTGATGGTGCAATTACGCCTGCCACATCGCATTCCGCACAATCCTTTAAGAAAGGATATGAAATCTTATCAAAACAAACGAGAATTTTTTCGTGATATTTCGAATCCTTTTCAAGATAAGATTCATTTATAATATGTATTCCGCTTGTTTTTTCTCCGCCAAATCCAATTATGCCGTTAAGCTTGATTCCTTTATATTGAATCGTTGCAGAAAGGTTTTCCACCACATCAATGACTTTCCCGCTCACATTTGCAAAAACACGGTAGGGTTCATTCTTGTATTGAATGGTCATTGTACCCTTTTCAGTATCTATTGCAGTTATTACACCTGTTGCCGGCGAGGGTATGACATGGCTGAAATCCCTCTCAAGACGTGATGCAAGAGGTTCGTAAGTTTCCACAAAATCGCCTTCACGTTTTTTAAGATATCCTTTGATATGCTTTGGTGTAATCTTGAGTTCTTTTGCAATATTTATGGTAAGCGGTTTTGTTGAATAATCCTGAATTTCACGAAGAATGATAGTGCCCGTCTCAAAATTTATATGCTCGATCTTTCCGCGAACAGGGGTTTGGTATTTTCCGCTTTTACCGGAAAAGGCAGACATCAACCCTCTTTCTGTAATCTCGATGATCCTCTGATTGAATTTTACGGAATCACCTTCTCTCACAAGCATACTCTTTTTCATCAACTCGGGATTCAGATCGAGATAATCCATTGTGAAGAGTGAGAGCACATAAATTTTCGGAGGAGCATATTTATTTTCCCCGATAAGTGTGAAGGGTTTCACTTCCTCATCTTTTTTCACAAAGATTTCACCAGAGTAGGGGAGCTCTCTCTTGATCGTGAAAGTGCCTTCATTAATTTGTTTATTTTCAAGATAGGATGAGAAACATTCCTCAAGATCGGTCTCAGATTTTTCTATCTCAAAAAGATTCAATTCCTTATTGTATTGTTCGAATGAAGTATTCTCTCTGAAACGGGTATCAACTAAAATTGGCAATTCTGTATTGAGTTCGAATTCATGTTCACTATTCCCGAATGAGAAACCCTTCTCGAGTTTTATTAAAATTTTATGAGCAGTATTTTCTTCATTTGAAAAATATTTTATTGAATTTGAAAGTATTACATAATACTCGATTCCGATTTGGATTTCCATTACTTTCTGATCTGGTTTCATATTTTTGTAGATCGGACGTACGCAAATGCCAATCTTTTGATAACACTCTTTTTGAAGAAGTTCGGATGCAAGTTCGTTGTCCACTTCACTTAATTTTCCTAAATGAGGTGAAATAAAATGGTTGTCACGCCAAATTTCAGTAACTCCTTCGGGATTCAGTCCATCGCAAATTGTGATTAAGGCGTGTATGCTTGATGGGGCATTTGAAAAAACTCCACCTGCGCCGATCATGATTCCGATATCTTTCATATGAAATGAGCGTTGTTCCTCAAGTTTTTCCACATAGAAGCATTCCAGGAATTTATCAAGATCCATATGCTTCAATTTATCGAGGAAACCGATCTTTTGTGTATTGAAGTGCATCTTCATGTGATGTTTTTTGGACATCCGTATCGCTTCACGTGCCACTGCGTGTTCTATTGCAACTTGAATATCATCTTTCGGAATATAGAGCGGGTATAGCATTTTATTTGCGATGTAGTTCCTTATGTAATGCTCATCAATGTCCGCTGGCAGCCACCTTTGGATTTTCTTAAAACTCGTATCTTTCATCACGTTAGAAATACTGTAACTCATTCCATAATTGGCGCTTACAGTGCGATAATACTTGCCAATTATATTTGAGAAAACATCTGTGGTCGCACCACCAATATCTACGGAAATGATGTCTTTATCCATCTCTTTGCTTACAAGCCGAAGTGCATTTATAACTCCGGAAGGAGTGGGAATGATATCATCAGAAACGACTTTTTTCAACGAGTCATAACCGGGCGCCTGCTCCATCACATTATCCATAAAAAGCTGGTGTATTTTTTGTTGAGCAGGAGGAAGATTTTCATCCTTCAGGGTTGGACGAATATTTGGAACTATACAAAGCTGGAATTTATCAGAAAAGAGGGATCCTATGAATGATTGCGCATCTTTATTGCCGGCATACACAAGCGGAATCTTTGTTTTATCTCCGAATTTCGGTTTTGGATGAGCAAGAGATAACAGCTCGCCCATGCGGACAATACTGCTGATATTACCGCCATCTGTACCACCTGAGAACAAAATAATATCAGGGCGGAGCAAGCGAATTAGCTGCATTTTTTCAACAGGAGTTCGATTGTCATTTATCGCAAAGGTATCTAGGATCACACCACCTGAGCCATACGCAGCACGTTTGGCACTACTGGCAGAATCAAAGAGAGTGAGTCCAAAGACAAGTATCTGCAACCCGCCGCCAGCGCTGCTCGTAGTGAGATAGATAGTTTCATTATTAAAATGAAGATTTTGAGGAGTAGATTCTTTATCAAAAAGTTTTATCCCAGTAGCTTTTTCTATCTGACGGATCGAATCAAATATGCCGATCTTCACATCTTCCTGCGGGCGCTCAACAGTAGTGCCGACATTTTTCAGAGCAACGAGTTTGTAGGAATCAGAATCCTTTTGAAAAAGTACTGCTTTTGTGGTTGTGCTTCCAACATCTGTAATGAGGATGTTTTTCTTATTTATCATGTATATGATTTTTTTTAACAGAAAAGGTTTGTAAAGTTTTTAACCTTTCAGCCCGCTTGAGACGAAGCTGGATATGATCTGTTTTTGTGCAAAAAGGAACAGGATAAGCAGGGGAGCTATCGAGAAAGTTGAAGCAGACATGAGTAGTGCGGTGCTTGAAGATGCCTCTTGCGCAAAATAGGAAAGTCCTACTTGCAATACACGAAGATTATCACTGCTGGTCATTACGAGGGGCCACATGAAACTGTTCCAGCTGCCAATGAGCGAGAAGATAGCTGTTGTGGCAATAATTGGTTTTGAGATAGGAAGTACGATACGCCAAAGAATTTCAAGACGGGAACACCCGTCTATAACGGCAGCATCAAAGAGGTCTTGCGGAATTGTTTTAAACTGCTGGCGTAACAAGAATATGCTGAATATATTTGCGATCCACGGCACAATAAGCGCCTGGTATGTGTTTATCCATCCGAGTTTTGTAAGCAGAAAGTAAGAAGGAATCAGGTAGATCGGTTGAGGTACCATCATCATACTAATGAAAAGATAAAATATGAAATCCCTGCCTTTGAACCTCATCCTGGCAAATGCATATGCAGCAAGACTTGATGTGATGAGCACACCGATTAGAACAGAGAACGATACAAATAATGTATTGAGGAAATACCTACCGAAGGGAACTTTTGTAAATGCTTCCTTAAAATTCTCCCAATGGAATTTCAGGTGTTTTGAAGATTTAATATTTTCGTTTGGTACTTTTACATAGGATTCTTTGAATGTTTTTCCATCCTTGTCGTAGATGTTTATTACCGTGAGATTTTCTTCTTCTAAAACAATTTCACAAAGCTCCTTCTTGTCATCGTGAACATAATAGTTCACAAACTCAATAGGAATAAAACCCACGCTTCCTTTATTGATCGCAGTTTGAGATTTAAGCGAAGTTGAAACCATCCAGATAAAAGGCACAACCATGATCAACCCACAGAGAATGAGCATAAAATAGGAGAAGCTTTTACCGAAATATCTTTTGAGCATTAGTACTGTACTCTCTTTTCAAGCTGTTTTTGGAGCATGGTCAGTCCAAGAATTATGAAAAATAGCGCTAAGGCAATTGCGCTTGCGTAACTGAGATTTTGAGACTCACCGAAACCGGTTTCAAATATGTAATACACGATCACCTTTGTCGTTCCAAGTGGGCCTCCGATTGGCGGTCCTGTCATTAAATAAACCTGCGAGAATACCTGAAAAGTTGTGATGGTTGTCATGAGAAGAACATAAAAAGTTGTTGGAGAAATAAGGGGGACGGTAATATTAAAAAATTGTTTCCATTTACTTGCACCATCGATCTTCGCAGCTTCGTAGTACACTTCCGGAATATTTTGGAGTCCTGCAAGATAAATGATCGTATTGTAGCCAAGACTTCTCCATATGCTGACAATGATGATCGCAAATAGAGCGAGAGAAGGTCCGCCAAGCGCTTTGGGTATATTAATGCCCATTGCACCAAAGAGAAGAGTGAAAATTCCTCTCGGTTCAGAAAGCCAGTTCAAACCATGAATGCTGAAAAAACCAAGCATATGATTCATCAGTCCACCCTGAGGTGAGAAGATCAGTTTCCAAAGAATTGATATGGCAACAAGGGAAGTAACAGTGGGAACGAAATAAGTTGTTCTGAATAGTCCTGAAAGTTTTTTTGTTCTATTAAGAAGATTTGCAAAGAAAAGCGACAAAATAAGAGTTATTGGTACGACAAATATCACGAGGTAAAATGTATTGATCAGAGATTGCCAGAATCCGGGATCCTGGAAAAGTTTTATGTAGTTATGGAGTCCAATAAATTCTTCAGGACCGTGAATTGTCCATTTGAAGAAACTGATGATGAAGGAGAGTATTATTGGTATGAGACGGAAAGCGAATACAATTAGAAAAGCTGGTAAGATATACCCAAGAGGGAAATAGCTTTTTTTTGTTCTCATCAGCTCCTACAAAAGAAAATGGCTGGGGTGCAGGGATTCGAACCCCAATAGGCAGATCCAGAGTCTGCTGTCTTGCCATTAGACGACACCCCAAGGTTAAAAAAAATGGCTGGGTCGGGAGGATTCGAACCTCCGAATGCAGGGACCAAAACCCTGTGCCTTGCCACTTGGCGACGACCCACATTTCTATAAATGGCGGAGAGGCAGGGATTCGAACCCTGGGTAAGATGTTACTCCTACACACGCTTAGCAGGCGCGCACCTTAAGCCAACTCGGTCACCTCTCCAAAAAGAACAAAATGGCGGAGGATGAGGGACTCGAACCCCCAAGGGCAGAGCCCGGCGGTTTTCAAGACCGCTGCCTTACCAATTAGGACTAATCCTCCATTTGAAAATTCTCATATTTTTCGAATTTGATTGATATATTCCGAAGTGCTCGTCTCGACTGTCAATATTTTCAAAAAAAATCCTAAAATTAAATTTTTGTTGACATATCTTGGCAAAAATCACTTTTTCTCCCTCTATGAAAAGAATAGGAATCTTCTATAATCCGACATTATTTGAAAATATTATTAAGCTGAAAGAACGCATTGAATTCCTTCAGAAAAATAAGTATAATATCTATTTATTAGAAAGCCAAAAAAGAAGTGGTTTGCAGGGAATTAAATACGTAAAAGAATTTTCCAAAAAGAACATAGACCTGCTTATCGTACTTGGTGGTGATGGCACAATTCTTCTTGCTTCAAAATCAGTACTGAAGGAGAGTATCCCCCTTCTTGGATTCAATCACGGCAAGCTTGGTTTTCTATCCGAATGTAAAAAACAGGAATTTGAACCAGCCTTTTCAGAGATTCAAAAAGGTTCGTTTGAGATTTACGAAAGAATGGTGATTGAATGCATATTCCCATCACATTCTGAAAAAAAATATTTTGCTTTGAATGATTGCGTTCTCTATAAAGGTGAGTACCCAAAGATGATCACCTTTAAGATTTTAATTGATGATGAATATCAATTTGATATTGAGGCTGACGGGATTATCACTTCTACTCCAACAGGTTCGACCGGTTACAATATCTCAGCAGGCGGTTCGATAATTTTTCCTCATACAAATGTGCTCTTGCTTACTCCAATCAATCCTCACAATCAATTTGTGAAACCATTCATTTTTTCTGCTGAGAAAAAACTTTCAATTCAATATACGAAGGGTAATGAAAAAATCTATGCTGCAATCGATGGTGAAAATGTTGAAAAAATGCATAAGAATCAAGAAATTCATATTAAGAGATCAGATTATACTTCGAAATTCATTAAACTTCCTGATAAGACTTTTGCAAAAATCATTAAAGAAAAATTCATAGACTGATGTATACAAAAAAAGAAGGTTTTGCCAAGGCAGATTTTGATCCTAAAACGATTCTTACTATTCCAAATATCGTAACTGCAATACGATTAGTTATTTTACCTTTTGTGCTCATTTCGCTTAATAAAGGTGAGAACATACAAGCATTTATCCTAATTTTAGTCGCTGGTTTTACTGATGTATTAGATGGTTTCTTGGCGAAGATATTGCACCAGGCAACAACTATAGGTAAAATACTTGATCCCGTTGTTGATAAAATATTCACGGTTACTATACTGATTTATCTTTATTTATATCGAGGATTTCCCTTATGGGCATTTTATTTGATTATTGGACTTGAAATAGTAATTCTATTCGGTGGTTACTGGATGATAGTGAAGCATCATAAAATACCGAGTTCAAATTTATGCGGCAAAATAGCTGTAGTAATAATAAGCATTGCCATGTATTTATATGTTATTGAAATTGACTCAATTAATTGCTTCTGTATTCTTGGTATAAATATGAAAATTTTAATGGTAATATTAGGAGTTATCCTGTTGTTCTTTGCGACGATCAGGTATGGATTTATATCCAAAAGAGAAATTATAAAAAACAATATAACAAAGGAGAATTAATGGCAGCTCTTTCCATTTCACGAAGAATTAAAAATATTATTATGATAGGTATTGTCGTAATATCTTTCATAATTGCTTTTAACAAATCAAAAATCGTTGATGCATTTATCAAACCATCAGATGTTATGGGACAGACACCAAAAAAAGCTGAAGAAATGTTTGAGAAATCAAAATACGATACGAAGATTGAATTAAAGTATATCACAAAAGATATACAGAAAATCAAGAGGGAAGTTGATGATATAATTATTACACATGATCTAAATACGATCTATTCAAAGAGTTCATCCAACAATATCACCAAGCTCCTAAAAATACCACGTGATGACTTCAAAGAGATCATTACATCGTTACGGGATTATGAAGAATTGAAAGTTGATGAACTTGTTCAATCTTCGGAATCAACCCCAATTGAGTCGCTGAAGCAGAGGATTAAAGATGAGGAGAAAGTCAAAGAAAAGATGCTTGATGATCTTTCGAAAGTGCGCAGTGTCTATGAGACAGAGAATCTTCAGGAAAGTCTTAAAAGACAGAATAACAATCTTGATTCTCTCAGACAAAATCTTGTTGATAAACAACAGCAAACCAATAATGTTCTTGCAAAGATCGATATATCGCATTTTGTTTCTCGAGGAGATGTTACAGAACATGCATTAGTAAATTTCCTTAAAGCTTTTATAATTTCATTGTTGTTCATTTCTGTTGCACTCCTTGCAATTTATTTTATCATTATTCTTTTTACAAAACTTTTTACTATCCTTGGAATAAAAACTAGTCGAGGTCGGTCTTCTCGTTATGGATCTGGTTATAATTATGGCTCTGGTTCTCGTTATGGAAATGGATATTATGATTATGGCAAAAAAAAGATAATCAAAAGAAAATATATCAGAAAGCCTAGAAGTGAGGAAGGCGAAAGTTCCGAAGAGCACAAAGATAAAGAAGATAAATAGTTCTCAATATGTTAATTTGGCTGATTTTGATCGTTGCAGGACTTTTATTAATATTCCTTGAGATATTCTTTAATAATCTCACATTAATGAGTTTTGGAGTAGCAGCACTTTTTACAGGAATGTTAAATATTATAGGTGTGCAAAATATTCTTATTTTAATATTATTTTTCTGCTTGCTTTCATTACTTAATCTGTTCGTGTTGAAGAAGCTGCTAAGAAGGTTAATAAGGAAGAGATAATTCAGTGCTGCAAAGTTTGACAAATAAATACATATGACAATGTTCTTGGTCAAAATTATAAATTTTAGGAGATTAAATGCCAGATCATAAATCTTGTGAAAAAAGACTACGTTCGGATAACAAAAAGAAAGAACGGAATCATTATGTGAAAAAGAGCATCAGTTCGATCATAAAGAAGATCAAAAAGTCCACTGATAAAGCAGAGATGGATACAATGCTGGTTCAAGCTCATTCCCTTATTGATAAAGCTGTTAAAAAGGGAGTTATACACAGGAATAATGCGGATAGAAAAAAATCAAGGTTAAGTAAATTTGTAAAAATTTTTGAAGCTAACTAGCACCTACTTTGAATAAAAAAAGAATATCTATTATCGTTCTACTGGTGGGTATATTTATTGCATGCCCCTTATTCGGAAACTCACCAATTACAGTACTGCGATCCACTTCAGATAATCTTACAATAGAATTTACACTACCGGAATACGAAATTTTGTACAGGGACAATTATACTTATATAGAATGCCCTGAACTTAGCCGGGAAGAGATAGAAGGAAAGATCGATATTCCCTATTATTCTTTTTTGGTGGGTTTGCCTGCAAACGGAGACGCGCAGTCAGCCATTATCGCTTCAGAAGATTTTTATTTTGAGTTAACTTCACCTGTTGCTCCATTCCCTGAGTTTATTAAAGATCCACAAAAGGGAACATATTCTACCGTATATAAAATAAAACAAGATGTCTATTTACTTGAAACCTCGAAGGAAATACTAGAAATATCCGAACCTTT
>JAVCDK010000065.1 GCA_030765865.1 Candidatus Celaenobacter antarcticus
GATGCAAATATTTCCCGAAAAGGAGTCCGCTCAAATGTGACCATTCTATCTCTGTGAACCAGCACCCATGTAGCTGCAACAGATGAACTGAAACGAGCAATAACAGTTGAGATCGCAGCACCTCGGATTCCAAGAGCGGGGAAAGGTCCTAGTCCGAAAATGAGCATCGGATCCATAATGAAGTTCATGATCACTGCCACGATCATGATGGCGCTCGGAGTTTTTGTGTCACCGGTTGCCCTGATCGCATTATTGCCAACCATTGGAATAAGCACGAAGAACATACCATAATACCAGATGCTCATGTATTGTTTGATGTAGGGAAGCACCTGAGGAGTAGCGCCGAGAAGTTTGAAAAGGGGGCCAACCGTGGAAAGACCGATGATCACAAAAATGAAAACAAGTACTACTGCGAGCGTTAGACCATCTGTGGTGATTCTTCGAACTTTGTAGGTGTCACCCTCACCTATTGCACGGGAGATAATTGCCGAAGCCCCCATTCCCACACCGAGGGCAATGCTATTGATAAAAAGTATGACAGGAAAAGTAAAACTCAGGGCTGCAAGCTGTGTGGCTCCCAATCTTCCTACAAAAAAGGTGTCGACAAGGTTGAAGGCGACCATGCCAAGCATTCCCACTATCATAGGGGCAGTAAGCTTAATCAGCAACGTGCCAATAGGACCATCAATAAGTTTTGCTCTCGTATTCTTCATCTATTCCAACTTTCCTGAGGAATTGAAAAAAATAAGATATTTTTCGTCAAGATAATGAGAAAAACTTGATAAGAAATATGCAGAAATTAAATTCGAAAATTATGAAAGAAGGTGCTATGCGAGAAATTCTGAATCCTTATAATAAGTATAATGGTTACTACTGCTTCGGGTGCGCACAAAACAATGAGCACGGATTGCAGATGACCTTTTATGAAGATGGTGATGAAGTCGTATCAAAGTGGGAACCGAAAGATTTTTTTCAGGGTTATTTCAATGTGCTTCATGGTGGCATACAATCCGCACTTATTGATGAGATCGGAAGCTGGGTCGTATTGATCAAGGGTAGGACTATAGGTGTAACGGCTAAACTGGAAGTAAGATATAAAAAAACTGTGTATGTCAACAAGGGAGCGATCACACTTCGAGCAAAGCTTCATACGAAAAGACGAAATCTCTATACTGTATTTGTGCAGCTCTTCGATGCGAATGATACGCTCTGTGCAGAAGGATATGCGACCTACTTTACCTTTTCTAAAGAGAAGGCAGAGAAGCACTTCTACTACCCTGAATTTGAGGAATTTTTTAAGGATTAATCGAGTTCATCCTCGCTGAATTTCTCAACCTGGTAAATGTATATTTCCGTGCTCGGATCTTTATAAGCATCTCTCTGCAGACCTGCTTTGTGAGCGCAGAGATTTTCCAGGAACGTCACCCTGTCCCAACCGGTTTCCGTGGCAACCTGGGGAAGGAATACTCCACTTCGCCATCCCTTTTTTATCCACACACCGTCGATTCCCATGCGAATCTGCTTCCAGTCGGTGATCCGCTCCATAGGAGTAAGCACCGAGATTTCAATATTGATATCCGTGAGTTCTTTCTCTTTTACTTTTGGGAAACGTGGATCTTCACAAGCGGCAGAAACAGCCATTTCCGAAATAGCTTTATATAGGGGCATCTGCGCATGCATTTGTCCGATACACCCTCGCAGATTACCAAATTCATTCAAGGTGACGAACACAGCTCGTTCCTCAGTAAGTTTCTTATCATCCGGTTTATCCGGCTGCAATCTTTTTCCATTTTCAAGATAGAACTTGATACTTTTTCGGGCAAGTTCGAGAAGATATTGTTTTTCTTCAATCGAATACACGCCATGTTCCGTTTCGGCCTCTTTTTTCTGAATTCCGGATTCGGACTCGGGAAAAACGATTGAGGAATAACCAACAATATGTGACGAGTATTTGTCACCGGTAATATCTGCCGAATTTTGATACGCAAGCATAATCGGTCGGTCTGCGCCAAAGTGTTTCATGACTTTCATAAAAGGGTAGATCGCATGAAATCCGCAAATCTCGCACTTTCCTTTTTCAACTTCCTTTTTGAGTTCTTCGGGGTCCATACTCAGTATTATGTCTATAGTGTGATTGTCCATATCAATGGTTTGTTTGTAGGGATGGAAATGCGCCATATCAGAGCTGGCAACGATCGCGATCTTTTTATCCGTATTTTCGAGTATTGAAATCAACGTTTCAGCAAGATCATCCAGAAGTGAATAGTCTGTTGTAGCAGTCATAATAGGCACTATTTGTGCGTCCGGAAGCTGATATTGTACAAAAGGAAGCTGGATTTCAAAGCTGTTCTCTCCGCCAGTGAAAACCTGCGTAATGGACTCAAAACCCGGATTCGCTGCAATAAGCTTCTGGGTAATTTCTCTATCAACCTTCGAGGTGCCGAGAGGTGATTTAACATTATCACCGTTGTATATGCTCACCTTCCCCGCATTGTAACGATGACTGGTTGCAATGACGATAATCGTATTAAAGTTTCCATTTTGGAGAAGTGAGTACCCATAGGCAGCAATAGGACCGGAATAGACAATGCCTGCATGAGGAGAGATGATACCAAGTGGAACGATATCCTTATTTTTTCCGAGTTCTACATTATTGAAGAATTTGGTCAGCATACCTTCAAGCTCTTTTTTTGAGCTGGGATACCATGTTCCTGCAAGTGAGGGCTCGAGGGTTTCCGCCCACAAGTTTGTTGAAAAAAGCATGAGACATAAAAATATTCCTATTTTTTCTAACATATAAACCGCCTTTTCACTCTTTTTAGAAATGTGTGAAAAAAATATGCAAGGAAAAAGTAAAACTCATGTATAATTATTATCAAATATCCTGAATTGTCGCTTTGAATAAATCATGATTCATTGGATTAAATAACCGGCTGATCAGGAATAATCAGCCCTTTTAAAAACAGAGTCATCAACTCCAAATAATTCTTGACCGTGTGAATACTTGATAGCCATTCACAATGGTGTGTGCTATATCATATAATTAATATTTTAAAAAAAAGTTTTTGTCTCTCTGTGTTCTCTGTGATCTCTGTGGTTGATATAGCTTTTTAACACAGATTATTTCGTGCTATTGAAGCTATTGTTTCTCAGGTTCAATATAACACAGAATTTCACCTTTTTTTACTGAATCACCAGCTTTAAAATTAATAACTTTTATCACACCATTACATGGTGCTGCCAGGTTATTGAACATCTTCATTGCTTCCAACACGACCACTGTTTCTCCGGCTTTTACCCTATCCCCTACTTTCTTTCTATACTCAAAGACCATACTGGGAATTGGTGCTTGGAGTGTGCCTGATTCATCTATTGCTACAGTTTTCTTCTTTTCTTTTTTTATCGGGCTAACTCTCACGCCACGCACATTTGGGTCGGCTACTTCCACATTAAAATAATCACCATCCACATATACATCAAATGAGCGCAGGTTGGCAGGTTTATCTTTGTTGGTTTTGGATGTGAGTTCGCCGGTGAGAGCTTTCCGCCATATTTTATTTTCTTTCTCTACTTCTTCCAGAGATTTAGGTTTTACATCATGGGGAACTTCTTCCAGATCATATTTCCATCTCAGAAAGCGTTTACCTGTCACAGGATAAAGTGCACATATAATTTCATCATCCAGATTTTTTGCCAGCCCTTTCACTGCTTCTTTTACTTTGGGAAGTTCCGGTTCCAGCATGTCGCCTGGACGAATAGAGATGGGTGTCTCTCCACGAGAATATCCTTTCAGCGCTTTTTCCTGAACCTCTTTATCAATGGGAAGTGTGGTCTTTCCGTATAATCCGAAGCAAAGATCCTTTACCTGTTCCGTTATCTGGGAATATTCACCTTCTTCTTTATCGAAGAGAACATTATTTACTGTTTGAATTCCAATGATCTGACTTGTGGGAGTAACCAATGGAACCTGTCCCAATTGTTTTCTCACTTTTGGCAGAGTTTCGAACACATCATCCAGTCTGTCCAGAGCATCCATCTGACGTAATTGGTTCACAAGGTTGGAAAGCATTCCGCCAGGGGTTTGATGAAGAATAACATTGATATCAATAATAGCATTTTTCGTATCATCGAGCAGGTGTTTATATTTGGGAATATATTTTTCCATTTCTTTATCAATATCAGCCAGTTTATTTATGTCAAGACCAGTATCCCTGTTCGTGCCCAAGAGAGACACAACTATTGGTTCTACAGCCGGATGAGAAGTTCGGTATGCATAAGGAGCCATACAGGTATCAACAATATCCACTCCTGCTTCGATGGCTTTAAAAATTGCCAGGTCACCCATTCCGGAAGTGAAGTGGGTATGCAGATGAATGGGGATATCTGTCTGAGCTTTCAGGGCTTTGATAAGATTGTAAGCATCATATGGAGAGATCAAGCCAGCCATGTCTTTGATACAGATCGTATCGGCACCAATTTCTTCGAGTTGCTTTGCTTTTTCAAGATAATAATCCAGATTATATGTTTCGCCCCCCATACGTGGCTCAGTAAGAGAATAGCAGATAGTTCCCTGGAAATGTCTACCGTTCTTTTTGATAATCTTTACGGCAGTTTCAAAATTCCTAAAATCATTAAGAGCATCAAATACACGGAAAATATCGATCCCGTTATCACTGGCACGTTGAACGAACGCTTCTACCACATCGTCTGCATAATTTCGGTAACCTACAAGATTTTGACCTCTTAGCAGCATCGAGAAAGGAGTCTTCTTAATATATTTCTTAAGTACTCTTATTCTATCCCATGGATCTTCATTCAAGAATCGGTGCATGGTATCAAATGTCGCTCCACCCCATACTTCCATGGAATGGAATCCGATTTCATCCATCATCTCGGCTACGGGTAGCATATCTTCTGTCCTTCCGCGAGTAGCAAAAATACTTTGATGTCCATCGCGGAAACTAAGGTCCTGTATTTTAATTGGATTCGTAGCTTTTGGGCGGTCGGGTTCGTAATTCATCTTTGCCATTTCCAAAATGCCATGTTTGTCAAATTTCATTTATATCTCCATATTGGGCATAAGCGCAAAAGCGTATAAGCGTAATGCGGTTATCTGTTTTTTTGTTTAAAATACTTAATAAAATTGAGTAACTTTCTTCTCAACTTTTCAACTTCTTCAAAAATTGATACATCTTCTAAAAAGCCCAACTTATTTGAAATGATCAATTGAGTCTCTAGTTCAGCTAATGATCCAAGACTTATATATAAAAAATGTATATACTCTTTTTCTGAATTTCTCGCGGCACCTTCAGCAATATTTGAAGGCATGGATATTGCGGCTCGCTGCATCTGAGATGTTAAACCGAATTGTTCGGTAGTAGGAAAATTAGAAGTAATCTCATAAATTTTTGTAACCAGTTCAATTTCTAATTTCCATACATCAAGATCTTTGTGCACCACTCACACCCTTAACGCTTTCTCGCTTCCACGTTTTTGTTCTTTTACACTTTTACGCTTCAACGTTTTAACTCTCTTCTCTGCACCAATATGCGGTTATGCATGATCATCTTTCTGCCAGCCATCACCCACTGATTCTTACCTTGTTTGTTATTTTCTTCCTCCTGCGTGAGGAATTGCAGTACACCGGCGATGGCAGCTCGTAGCTTTTTATTCTTTTCCATGTCAGTTTTTATAAGGGTATGTTTCCGTGTTTTTTGGGCGGAGTACTTTCCTTCTTAGTGTAGAGGATTTCCAGTGCATCAATAAGTCTTACACGGGTTTCACTGGGTTGAATGACAGCATCAATATATCCGTGTTCTGCAGCTGTGTATGGATTGTTGAATAGTTCTTCGTACTCTTTTATTTTTTCCTGCCTTGTTGCTTCGGGATCTTTTGACTCTTTGATCTGTTTCTTGTAGCTTGCCACGATATTGACCGCACCCGGAGCACCCATTACCGCTATTTCCGCAGAGGGCCATGCAAAAAGTGCATCTGCTCCTAAATGTTGCGAACTCATGGCAATATAAGCACCACCGTAACTTTTCCTGGTGGTAACTGTAAGTTTGGGAACCGTAGCTTCGGAATAGCTCCAGAGGATTTTGGCACCGTGACGGATAACCCCGCCCCATTCCTGGTCGCAGCCGGGAAGATATCCGGGTACATCCACAAAAGTGATAAGCGGAATATTGAAGGCATCACAAAAACGAATGAAGCGAGAGATCTTATCGGAAGCATTAATGTCCAGGCATCCTGCCAGAACAAGCGGCTGGTTGGCAATTATGCCCACGGTTTTACCGTTCAATCGTCCAAAACCTATAACTGCGTTCTGGGCAAAAAGCTCGTGAATTTCATAAAATTCTCCATGGTCAAGAATAGAATGAATGACATCCCTCATATCATAACCGGCTTTGGGATTATCCGGAATGATCGTATCCAGCTCAGGACACAATCTGCCGGGATCATCTCCCATATGGATGATGGGAGGATCTTCCAGGTTGTTATTGGGAATATAACTCATCAGTATTTTTACCTGCTCTATGGCATCTTCATCACTTTCACATGCAAAATGAGCATTCCCGCTTTTGGTGTTATTGGCTATGGCACCACCCAGATCCTCAAAAGTTGTTTCTTCTCCTGTTACAGATTTAATAACGCTCGGTCCGGTGATGAACATATAACTGCTATTCTTAACCATAAATACAAAATCTGTCATTGCAGGAGAATATACAGATCCGCCGGCAGTTGGTCCCAAAATCAAAGATATCTGCGGTATAACACCGGAAGCCCTGGAGTTACGAAAGAAAAGGTCTCCATAACCTTTTAATGAATCAATTCCCTCTTCCACGCGAGCTCCTCCTGAGTCGCACATTCCGATTATCGGCACGCCTGCTTTCATGGCAAGGTCCATTATCTTAACGATTTTTCTCGCATGCTGTTCTCCCAGGGAACCACCACGGCATGTAAAATCCTGAGCGTATGCATAAACCGGGCGACCATTTACAAGTCCATGACCTGTGATAACCCCATCAGATGGAATTTCTGTGCTTGGCATATTGAAATTTGTGCAGCGGTGCTTTACCATCATGTACATTTCCCGGAATGTGCCTTCATCAAATAAAAGGGCAACTCGTTCACGGGCAGTAAGCTTATGTTTTTCGTGCTGCCTGTCTATCCTGGCTTTACCCCCCATTTCTTTTATCTTTGCTTCTTTATGTTTCAGATTCTCTATTTTTTCAGACACTTTCATGTTATCTCCGACATACGAATTTTTAACTTAAAATATTTAGGGATAAATAAAAAATGCATAATAATTGTAAAGAAAAACGGAAGTTTCAATAACGAAATCACTTGATTTCTCTTCTGATACATGACGTATATCAAATTTTGAAAATCTTATAATGACCATCTATTTTGCAAGATACTGAAAGCCGCATAGCAGGTTTAAGAAGTGGGCGCCACTTGGCATATAGTGCGTAGAAAATCTATAAAGATAATGGGGTAGGTTCAGGTTTATCCTGAACCACATATTTTTTTGCGATAATCATTTCTTCATTTTCTTCTTGATGGGAAAATGAAAGTATTTCGTTCCGTGCTATATACTCCACGAGTTTTTCTTGACACAAAATCACAAACTTACTTCCTGACACGTATGCATAAAGCACAAGGGAGAAACCAATGAAAAAGCAGCACAAATTTTTACCATCTATGACAATTTTATTATTTCTGATCATATTAGCAGGATGCGCAGCAAAAGTAAAAATGCTGGCGCCACCCTCCCAGGCACCGGTCCTTAAATATGTCATGCCGGAAGGACAACCATTCACCTACAATATCTCTACCGGGTATTACCAGACAATGAGCATGATGGGAGTTCCAATCAAAACAACTGTATTGAAGGACATGACAGTGACATTCTATCAACTCGCTTTTGCTCAGGAGACATATCAGCTACAGGTAATGGTAAATGATGTGGCAATGAAGGTCACAGCCCCGGGCAGCAGCATTACACCCAATCTTAGCAAACTTCCAGGAAAAACCTTTGAAATGACCGTAACGAATTCCGGCGAAGAGATCGGGCTTATGGGTGCTGATGAGTTGAGCTATTCCCTTGGTGATACAGGTGAACGCAGTATGGAAAGCGAATTCGAACACTTTTTCCCTGATCTGCCGGAGCAGCTTATAAATCCCGGTGACACATGGACGAAAACGGATACTATCGATCTAAGTGACTCAGGTATGGAAACAATGATCGTGACACGAAGCGAAAATACCCTTGTCGGTTATGAACTTCTTAATGGACATGAGTGCGCCAAAATTACTACTGAATATACCAGTTCTGTTACGAGCGGCGGCGCGCAGGAAGGTGCAAACATTGATACGACTGTAGAAATGGAAGGGAAAGAAACCCTGTATTTTGACTATAAACTTGGAGTGCTTGTACTACAAACATCAACAGGCAGCGGCGATGGAACTGTGAAGATATCGGGCAAGAAAGAAATGACTCTTCCCATGTCACAGACAGTAACTAATAAAATGGAGTTGGTGGAGTAGGTGAATCAAAATATTAAGTCAATCTAATAATATCCCTGAAGTTTTACTTGACGAAAGTAGGTAAATAAAAAAAAAGACCACATGGGTAAGATAATTCAAATAAACAGAAATCCAAGATTAAACTGTATTATTTAGAAACGGAGGAATCAATATGTCGGATTTGATAGGGAATCTGTTAACAGAAGAGGGTGAGATTAAGTCTGTATTAAGTAAAAGAGGTAAAGGATATATAGAAAAAACAATTTCTGGCAAAACAAGGGTAATTAGAGAAGAAAAAGCAAAACTAGAAGCCGATGATGAAGGATGGGAGATATTACGAAGAAATAAAAAATCGTTTCGGCTAAAAAAAGACAAGCCACTTGACGAACAACTCGAAGATGAAGTATGGTGTATATTAGCTAAAATGGGTTTTGATGAATTGAGTGATGGTAGAGATTTTACAATAAAGGATGGAAACCTTGATAGACAAATAGATGTGTTTGCAAAGGATAGAGAAACAGCAATCGTTGTTGAGTGTACACAATGTGAGGATTATAAACGTAAGGATATTTCAGACTTAATTAACAAAATTGCAAAATTAAAAGGAGGAACCTCAGATTCAATAAAAGAGTATTATGGTAACGAGCCTAAATTAAAAATACGCTGGGTAATTGCTATAAGAAATATTGAAGTCACCAAAAGCAATAAAGAGATTGCGGAACAAGAGAAAATCGTGATATTAGATGACAATGATTTAAATTATTATTCTAAACTTGCAAAAAGGTTGAAAGATTTTTCCAAGTATCAATTTCTCTCTCATCTATTTTCCGATGAAGAAATTAGTGGTTTGGAGCAGATAGTACCTGCGACAAGGGGGAAAATGGGGGGTAATACTTTTTATAATTTTTTAATTAAGCCAGAAGATCTTATGAAAATTTCTTTTATAAGTCATAAAGCAAGTAGAGATGTAGCAGATGTAAAAACTTATCAAAGAATGCTCGAACCTAAAAGATTAAGAGAGATTGCACATTATGTTGATGAGGGAGGGCAATTCCCAACAAATATTGTAGTGAATATAAAAACAAAACGAGATACAAGATTTGATTTACAAGATACAATTGGGGACTCGGCCTTTGGCACTCTTTATCTTCCAAAATGCTATTCTGCTTGTTGGATTATTGATGGACAGCATAGATTATATGGATACATGCAAAGCGAGAGAGCCCAAAATCCACATGATCAAACGACTCTGCCAGTTCTTGCATATGATAAATTATCTTCAACAGAGGAAGCTAGCCTTTTTGTAGATATTAACTGTAAGCAGGTTAAAGTCACAAGAAGATTGCTAAATGAAATTTATGCAAATCTTACATGGGGTTCTCCAAAATTTGGAGACAGAATTAATTCACTTTGCTCAAGAGTTGTGACAGGTTTGAACTCAAAAAATGGATCACCAATTTATGATAGATTAATTCTCACGAACAAAGATAAAACAAAATATAGATGCTTAACTTTAACATCTTTTAATAATAGTTTAATAAAAAACAGATTTTTTGGAACCGAAAATAACCCAGGACCATTAAATGAATCAAAAACTGGAGATCTTGAGAAAACACAAAATAAAGCTATTAAAATTTTAAATTATTACCTAAAACTGTTTTCAGAATCTATGCCGGAACACTGGAAATTGGGAGATGATAAAGGTGGTTATCTATGCACGAATAATGGTATAAAAGCTTTATTGATCGTATTAAAAGAAATACTTGCTTTTATTGAATACAACGATAAAATCGATGTTGGGCTATGTGAACCTGAAGATATATTTACACTGTTAAAAAAATATATAAAGCCTTTAATTGAGTATTTTAAAACTGCATCACTAGAAGAAATATCTTTGTATCGAAGCATGCAGGCAGAGAAGGGAGTACGAAAGAATTCTTTGTTTATGATGTGTTTGATTAATAAAGAATTTGATAAGTTTTTACCGAAAGGGCTTGCTGAATTTCTTGAAACGATCGACGAAGAAGGCACAGATGATGCACATTCCTTGATTGATGAGATACAAGAACGTATTTTTAATGTAGTTATTAAAACATTGGAGAATAATTTTGGTAAAAGATGGTGGTATGATGGTGTTCCAACACAAATTCGTACTGAATGTAGTAAAAGGATGGAAGAAGAGAAAGGAATAAAGAAAAGAGAACAATATTTTACCTTAATTGATTATAAAAAAATCGCTTATGCTAATTGGGAAATTTTAAATGAATATTTTTCTTTAGAAGAAAAAGGTGGAAAAAATAAACAGCTCGAGTGGCTGGACAAATTGAATCCAATTAGGAATATTACGCATCATAGAGAAAAATGGCCAGCTACTAAAGAGCAAGTTAGATTTGTAAGAGAAATACATAATAAAGTTATAGAGAAGTTTAAGCTGCCAGAAGAATGAATTTCAATATTTTGCTAGTAGAGCCAGATTATAAAAATAAATACCCGCCTTTGGGTTTAATGAAAATTAGTGCATATCATAAACTTAAAGGAGATAATGTAACATTCAATAAAGGTTGCTCAAAAGAACTTAAAAAAAAAAGATGGGATAGGATATATATAACCACCCTCTTTTCTTTTTACTTCGATCAAACCGTTAAAACTATCAATTATTATAAGAGGAGTGTTAAGAGAAGTAAAAATTTCTTAGTCGGGGGTATTCTTGCAACTACAATGTATGACGAGATAATTAAGGAAACGGGTATAATACCTTTTAAAGGTCTTCTTAATAAACCAGGAAATCTTGGAAACGACGATATAATTGTTGATAACCTGACACCTGACTATGATATGCTAGAAACGATCGATTATATTTATCCTACTAACAGTGCATATATATCCTATATGACCCGAGGGTGTTGCAACCATTGTGACTTTTGTGCAGTTCCTCAACTAGAGCCAGAATATATAAATCATATTAGTATAAAGGAGCAGGTTAAAGAAGTTGATGCTAGATATGGAGAAAAAAGAAATTTATTATTAATGGATAATAATGTTCTCGCTTCAAATAAATTTGATAAAATCATCGATGAAATTATCGATTTGGGTTTCTATAACGGTGCAACCTACATTGAACCAAATTATTTAGAACTTTATTACAAACGCTTAAAAAGTTATAGAAATGACAAAATAGCGGAATACAAACTAAAAGATATCTTAAAAATATTTCCTGAAAAGCGGATTAAGAATCAAAATATTAGGGATGAGTTTATTGGATGTGTCGAAGAGTTTGGTCTCTTAGATGAACTGAATGTGAAATATGGTAAGCTTTTTGCAACAAGATTTAAAAAAGCATATCAAAAGTTGTTGCCAATATATGAAAAATATCGTAATACAATTCCCAAACAAAGATATGTAGATTTTAATCAAGGGATAGATGCTCGATTGCTTACCCCTCATAAGATGAAAAGATTATCCGAAATTAACATCAAGCCATTAAGGATTGCTTTTGATAATATAAAGTTAAAAAAGCAGTATATAGAAAAAATTCATCTCGCATCCCGATATGGTATTAGAGAATTATCAAATTATGTTTTATACAATTATCTGGATAAGCCAGAAGATCTATATGATAGATTAAAAATAAATATTAAACTCAACGAGGAACTAGGTTTAAAAATTTTTTCGTTCCCGATGAAGTACATTCCCGTAAATGCGAAAGACAGATCACATATAGGAACACATTGGAACCGTAAATATCTTCGAACAGTTCAAGCCATATTAAATGTTACCCATGGTGCTGTTATGCCAAGAAGAGATTTTTTTGAAAAAGCATTTGGAAGAAATATTTACGAATTTAATAAATTATTAATAATGCCAGAAGATTATGTATATTATAGAATGTATTGCGAAGATAAAGGTCTTGTTAGAGCTTGGAATAACAAATTGCAATCATTGAAAAGTTCATTAAACGGTGATTATGAAGAAGCAATGAAATATATTTATAAAAATAAATTTAGAAATTTGCCTGAGATGTTTATTGATAAAGATATTATGAACTTTCTCAACCATTATAAAAACCGCGTGGCTCTCTCGGATTATAGAAATTGGAAGGAATTGAGAAAGTAGTCTAATCATAGTTCTACTTCCCAGCAATCCTCCACCCAGCATAGGACGCAAGAAATACAGCAACAAGGAAAAGCACTCACCTCTATTTTCCAAAGCCCTACCTCCCGCGCTCGTTATCAAGCCACTGCTCCTTATCTCTCGTTACCAAGCCCCTGCTTGGTGACGCACATGCGGGGCTACTAAGCAGGGGCTTAGTAGCCAGAGAAGTAGAGTGTTAAAGGATATTTGTGTCTTAGTGCCTTAGTGGCTAGAAGATGGGTTGGGTATTTTGTAACCAGATTGGGTGAGTGAAGCTTTGTCGTCAGGGGGAATAGAAAAAGACCCTTGAGCAGAACTCAAAGGTCTTTAATTTACTTACTATAATTCTTTATTGTACGTTCTGGTAATCAGAAAATTTCTTCTTGAATTTGTCTGCAACATACTTTGAGACAAGGTACACCTGTTCATTATTGTCCTGTTTCGCATAAAACTGCTTATCATCTTTTTTGATAAATCTGCAAACATATTCATTTCCGCTCAGCGTATGAATATCCAAAACAACATCCGGATTTTCCCAATCAAGTTCTACTGCTTCATCCTGGAATCCCGAAGCGCGCAAAGGCGAGAATGATTTTATAATCGAGAAAAGCTTATTCTGGTGCAGTTCCATACTCATCATCCTGTACTATTGACCACAGTGTATCTATGAGCGTATAAACGACTGTTGTATCTCCCCAGGTAACCTTGAGCTGCTGAAGATCATTTTCGGGTATACTCACGATCGCTTTATCCCGCCACTGGTTAATAGGACGGTTGAAGACATAGGAAATATTGCCCTGAACAGCAAATACTTTATCTGAACCAGCTTCTCTGATATATGTATTCATTTTTGTCTGATCGGTCTTGCCGACAAAGAAATGAAGCACCAGTTTATCTCCCTTGTAAACCTTGATACCCCGACCGGTTTCCTCAGTCACCTCAAAGATGCCCTGCTTTTGAGGATTTTCAGAAACAATAGTTACGAATTTTATATCCGTAAGGGAAGTGAAGAGCCGCTCGATCGCTTTATCATCAGCCGTATATTCAATAGGATAGCTGAGTTCCCACACGTCATCTCTTTCGAGAGTAACATCATTTTCTCCAGCAGGACTGACGATCTCTATTTTCGTAACACCGTCTGCAGTGAATCCTGCAAATCCGGAGCCCTCGCCCCGTTCAAGTTTCGGTTCAATGCCTTTTATCACGAAATATATAATTGCGAGTACAACAACAATAACTATGAGCCAGATCAATGATTTCTTCATTTGAACTCCTCCTGACGAATGCTGAATTTTCCGTTTTTCATACTACACCCCCAAATAACGCTGAATTCTTGCGTACCGTGCTTTTTTGAGACGCCAGAAAAGAATTCCGATCAGGATCACAAGAATTGGAGGAAGTAGCACTGCGATAAATTTTATTGTACCTTTTGAGCCGGCAGAAACTTCTTTAAGTTGTCGGGCAGCAATATTTTTGGAACGAATTTCAATAAGTCCTTTTTCCTGTGCCATCCAGTCCACCACATTTGCAAAGAAGGTTGCGTTGTTCTGGTTTGCAAAATCATCCATAATGAAACTCGCATTACCTGCTGCAAGGATTCGTGATGAAGCACCGGTCTTCCTAAATCCGGAAGTATCAATACTGTCCGGCAACATTTTATCGGCGAAGTAACTGTTATATTTTCCCATCAGTATCGCAGCCACTGGCAAATGAGATCTGTTATACTGATTCCTAGGTATCTTGTATTGAAGATTAATATTCAGATTGCCGGCTTGTGTACCGCAATGTTCCGACGTTCGTGCAAGCCATGTCACATCTATACTGTCATTCGTTGCCGAAGTTGTATCAACTGAACTTGCAAACGCCATCATAAGTGATTTCAGATCTTTTACTATGATATTCTCTCTGTTCAGATTCACCACGTCCAGTATGAATGGGTATTGAACGTAACTGATACTGTACCCGCCCTGGTATTGCTGTCGCACCTGTATGGATGAGGATTTTATATCGAATACAAGATTTCGTTTTATCTCGAATCCGTAGTTCTTGAACCACTCGTTCATGTCATTTTCATAGAAAGTTGCCTGCCCCGAATTGATGTCTGCCTGAATATTATCCATAAGGAACATCACTTTATTCCCATCCATAATGAACTGATCAATGAGATACTTTTCATCGTCAGGGATGACGGTTTTGGGACCGGCGATCACGAGAATTTCAGCATCATTCAATCCATTCGGGTCTTCTTTCAGATTTACAGGTTTCAAATTATAGTTTGCCTGAAGCATTTGCTGAATGGTTTGCATCTTATCAGGGAAAAGGATTTCATTATGTCCTTGCAGGAATGCAACTGTAGGCAACGCCACTTTTATCAGCTTGTTCATCTTGGAAGAGACCTCATACTCTAGATTTTTTACATCTTGCACAATAGGAAGCACTTCAGTTCTATCTTCATACATAAAGACCATTCCCATAACAACTTTTTTGATCTGTATCTGGTCGTTTTCTACAGTGTTTAGCTGAATTTCTGGAATGCCAAAACGTCGGGCGTCCAGTGCCAATTTCTCTTTATCTTCAGCTTTGACAAATTCGAACTGGAAATACTTGCTTGCATACGCCTTGTACTCTTCCAGTTTATCTTTTACATCCCTGCGAAGCGTGTTGTAGGGATAGGGAATATCATTTGAAAAGTAACATTTTATGGTAAACTTATCATCGAGATCTCTTACCAATTCTTTACTGTAACTAGAGATGGAAAATCGTCTGTCTGCAGTGAGGTCTAATCGTGTAAAAAGATAGAGAGAGATGAGATTAATAAGAACCACGATCACGAACACTAAAATTATTTTTGTTGTAGTATTTAATTTTCCCATGATGTGCTCCTTTCTACGTTGAGAGATATTTTCGTTTGGTGAGCGAATTCCATGCAAAGAAAAGAAATATGAAGATCAGTGAGAGATAGTAAATAATATCGCGCGAATCGATCACACCGCGTGCAATATTCTGAAAATGATAGTCAACACTTATGTATTGAAGAATAGAACCAAGCCACGTGGGAATGAAATACATGAATTTATCAAGCAGGTACAGGATCATAATGATGAAGAATGAAACAATGAAAGACACGATCTGGTTCTTTGAGATCGTGCTTGCAAAAATACCGATCGCAGCATAGGCAGACCCCATAAAGAGCAATCCGATATATCCTGCGACGATCACTCCTCCGTCCGGCTTGCCGAGAATGAGAAGTATGATCACATATATAATTGTCGAGAAAATGGTTGCAACGAGAAGGGAAAATGCAGCAAAAAATTTACCGAGTACGATCTGCGAATCCTTCACAGGCGATGTACATATCAGCTCGATCGTACCTGACCGTTTTTCTTCTGAGATCGAGCGCATGGTCACAGCAGGAATAAAGAAAATGAAGATAAGCGGGGTAAGCGAAAAGATATTTCGCATGGTCGCTTCGTTGACAAGAAAGAGCTCTGATGCAAAGAACCAGCCGGTAATGAGCAGGAAAACAGAAATGAGAATATATGCAACAGGGGTAAAGAAGTAGCTTTTGATTTCACGTTTTGCGAGGGTTATGATGTTATGCATGTGCGACCTCCTCTCCTTTTTCAGTCAGTTGTCTGAAGATATCTTCCAGACTATGCTGTTCGGTTCTCATTTCAAGGATCGTCCAGTCCTTGTTCTTCTTTATAAAGGTATAAAGCGAAGGACGGATATCCATATCTTTTGAATAATTAATAAAGAATTTGGTAATCATCTCGTCTTCATGTTTGCTGAAGAGCTGTAAACTTTCGACGCCTTCTATTGCTTCAAATTCAGGAAGAATGTCAGCATCTTTTTTTGATTGAATTTCAAAATAGATCCTGTTCTGATTGTGGAATGAGCTCTGAATTTCCTCGAGTGATGCATCGGCAACAATCTTACCTCGATCTATAATGATCACGCGCTCGCAGATTGCTTCCACTTCACTGAGAATATGTGTGGAAACAAGCACGGTTTTTTCTTTTCCAAGACGTTTGATAAGTGAGCGTATTTCTGCGATTTGATTGGGATCGAGTCCGGAAGTGGGTTCGTCAAGGATGAGTATTTCCGGATCGTGAATGAGCGCAGCAGCAAGCCCGACACGTTGTCTGTATCCTTTTGATAGCTCCCCGATCTCTTTCCCTACTACTTCTTCCAAGCCGCATGAATCGATCATTTCTTTTACTCTTCTGTCTACATTACTTTTTGGAATATCGCGCAGTTCTGCAATGAAATAAAGAAAATCAACGACATTCATCTCTGTGTAAATGGGACAACCCTCCGGAAGGTATCCGATCATTTTGCGGATTTCGACCGAATTCTGATAGATGTTCTTTTCATCTACGAACACAGTCCCTTCTGTGGGAGGCATAAAGCAGGTCATCATCTTGAGTGTGGTTGTTTTTCCCGCACCATTTGGACCGAGAATTCCGATGATACCGTTCTTTGGTATGGTGAATGAGATGTTATCCACCGCACGCAAATGTCCGTAATCTTTTGTGAGATTTTGAACCTTGATCATAACAAATGAAATCTCCTTATATTTGATTTTTATAAAATTATGATGGATTTTTAAAATGTTAAATCAGCAGTCAAGAATTTATGAATATTGGTTTGAAAGTTAACAGGTTAAAAGATTGGAAGGTTAAAAGGTTGGAGGTTGAAAGGTTGGAAAGTTAAAAAGTTAGAAAGTTTGAAAAGAATGGAGCGAAGAGAAAAAAGTGATGAGAGAAGAGGGGAAATGGAAGAGGGAAGTGAGAAGAAAGAAAAAAATAATAGTCAAGGGGTAGGGACAGGTTTATCCTGTCAGGAATGATACACGAATTATCTTGTCATAAGTCTGCTTTGGTGTATCATTATTTATCTGATAAAAACTCGTGAAGAGCTTGTGACAAGTAATTCGATTGATAGCTATAAATTAAGACATACTCTCCGACTCTGCTCGAGTGCCCGAACCATTGCGAAGGTCTTTATAAAGCAGACCATTCGCAAGGTTTAAAACCTGATCTTTTGAATTACCTTAACAAAACCATCTTCCTTATGCTTTCCTCATTTCCTGTTTTCATCTTGAGAAAATATACACCGGATGGCATTCGTTGGCAATCCCATTCAACAGTATGATCTCCAGCCTGGCTGATGCCCTCGAATAACTTTTCTACCAATTGTCCTTTGAGGTTATATACTTCTAAATATACTGCAGTTTCTCTTTTTAAAGCATAATTGATCGTTGTTCTTTGATTAAAGGGATTTGGAAAATTGGAGAGACTACCTGCTTCAGGATTAATTTCTGGATCTGTTGAGACCGGAGGAGCGAGTTTTGCGATGAAGATATCTTCGTCACCACTACTTGTAAATAAATAGGATCCAAAGCTTGAACAATCTTCAAAATATCCTGTAACATAACAATTTGCTTCATTATCCAATGCAATTCCAAACCCCATATCACTATCAATACCACCAGCTTTTACAGCCCATTCCCAATTGCCACCTGTGTCAAGTTTTGCAACAAAAACATCATAATCTCCTACGCATGTAAGTGAGTCTGTGCCAAAATAAAATGTTTCCATATATTTACCAGTAATATAGGAATTTCCATTTGCATCTATACAAATAGCATTACCATTGTCACAACTCACACCACCAGCCTGTGATGCCCATTCCCAACCGCCATTGGTATCAAGCTTTGCTACGTATGTCTCCGTACTACCGCTGCTTATGAGAGTTGTAGTGCCGAAATAAGCGGTATCCCAAAAGTAACCAGTAATGTATGAGTTACCACTTGTATCTATATTTATACTATTGCTGACATCATTACCTGTTCCTCCAGCTTGAGTTGCCCACTGCCAGACTCCATCTTGATCGATCTTAGCTACAAAAATATCCCCGACACCGCTACTGGTAAGAGAATGCGATCCAAAAGTTACGATTTCATTAAAATATCCAGTAATATATTGACCGCCTACTCCATCTTGCACGATGCTATATGCATATTCAAATTCAGAACTTCCCATACCAGTTACCCAGAGCCAATTCCCGTCATTATCTAATTTTGCTACATAAATATCTGTCCCCCCTTCACTTGTATAAGAATAAGGTCCAAAAGATGCTGTTTCAGAACAACCACCTGTTATATAAAGATCCCCACTATTATCTATTACTACTCCTGTTCCCGTATCAAATCCGTTTCCCCCAGCACCTACCGCCCACTTCCAGATACCGTTCTTATCAAGCTTCGCCACAAAAATATCCTCCATTCCATTGCTTGTAATAGAATATGAACCAAAGTAAGCTGTTCTCTTAAACTGCCCAGTCACGTAGAGATTACCATTTCCGTCCACGGTTATTGCACGACTTATATCACAGCCGTTTTCTGAACCAGCACTTGATACAAATTGCCAGTCACAGTTTGCGTCTGCTTTTGTAACATAAATGTCCCAATGTCCAATTCCTATAAGAGAACATGAACCAAATGTTGCTGGACCTTCGAAGAATCCAGTTGTGTAATAGTTATTAGAATCATCAATGCAAATATTCAATCCCCTATCTTTCCCGGTCCCTCCAGCTTGTACAGCCCATTCCCATTCAGGGGTTTGAGCATACGCACATACTGTAATAAGTAGTAATACAACTAAAATAACAATAAATTTTGCTCTTTTACTTAAGTGATTCAACTCTCTCAACATTATATCCTCCTATTGCAGCTTTACTCAAACATCTCTTTTTGCTTTTTTGAGTTTTTGCCTGTGAGTTCGATGCCAAAATGTTTGTATGCTTTTTCTGTGACTTCTCTTCCACGGAGAGTTCGCTTTAGAAATCCTTTTTGCAGCAGATAGGGTTCGTATATTTCTTCTATTGTACCCGCATCTTCTCCTATCGCCATGGAAATAGTTTTCAATCCAACCGGACCGCCTTTGTAAAACTCGATGATCGTCTGGATAAGTTTTTTATCCATCTCATCTAAGCCAAGTTCGTCAACCTCCAGCATTTTGAGAGCAGCATCAGCCATCTCTTTTGTGATAATCCCATCTCCCTTTATCTGAGCATAATCACGGACACGGCGGAGAAGACGGTTTGCGATTCTTGGAGTCCCGCGGGAACGGCATGCGATCTCCTGAGCTCCATCCTTCTTGATCTCGACATTGAGTAATTTTGCAGAACGCAGCACGATCTTGAAAATTTCTTTTGTACCATAATAGTCCAATCGAAGCACAAGCCCGAACCTGCTGCGAAGAGGTGAAGTGATCAAACCCGCACGCGTGGTCGAGCCCACAAGTGTAAAGGGCTCGAGGTTCAAACGGAGAGTTCGCGCACTCGGTCCCTGGTCAATAATGATCTCGAGATTGAAATCCTCTATCGCAGGATAGAGATATTCCTCGATCACATGATTCAAGCGGTGTATTTCATCTATAAAAAATACATCTTTTGCGTTTAGATTTGTGAGAATACCAGCCAGATCGGAGGGCTTCTCTATCGCAGGACCGGATGTAGTTTTCAGCTCGGTTTTCAGTTCATTTGCAATAATGATGGAAAGAGTAGTTTTCCCCAGCCCCGGAGGACCGTAAAACAGCACGTGGTCAATGGGCTCATTGCGCTGCTTGCATGCTTCGATCGTAATAGATAAGATCTCTTTTATTTTTTCCTGTCCGACAAAATCCTTCAGCGTTTTCGGACGCAGTGTGGTATCATAGGTAACATCGTCATCGATTATTTCGGGATCGGTTATTCGTTCTTCCATATAAACCTCATTACATTTCTTTGAGCTCGAGTATCCTGTCGCGGATCTCGGCAGCTTCTTCGAAGCGCAAATCCCTTGCCAGACGGTTCATCTCTCTTGTCAGCAGTTCGATCGCGTCTTCTTTGTTATTTATTTCGAGATACTTTTTGAAATCAAGTTTTTTCTGTTCGTCAGCACCGAAACCCTTTTTCTGCTCCTTTTTGAACTCTGCAACAGAGGTGGACTGCATGATGCTTTCTATAGTTTTACTGATCGATTCGGGAGTGATATTGTGCTTCTTATTATACTCTTTCTGAATCTTTCTGCGCCTGTTCGTTTCACTGATCGCATACTTCATTGCTTCAGACACGCGGTCAGCATAGAAAATGACTTTGCCGTCGATATGACGTGCTGCGCGTCCTGCAGTTTGAATAAGTGAGCGTTCCGAACGAAGAAAGCCGGCTTTATCAGCATCAAGGATTGCAACAAGCGCTACTTCCGGCAGATCGAGTCCTTCCCGTAGAAGATTCACACCAATCAGTACATCGAATTTTCCCAACCGCAAATCCCTGATGATCTCAATCCTGTCCAGCGTATGCACCCCACTATGCAGATATTTTGCTTTCACCCCGATTTGCGACACATAGTTTGTTAAGTCTTCTGCCATTTTTTTGGTCAGAGTTGTGACGAGTACACGCTGCTTTTTCTCAACATGTTTTTGTATTTCCTCGAGCAGGTCATCAACCTGAAATTCTGCTTTTTTAAGTTCGATCTCCGGATCGATAAGCCCGGTAGGACGTACGATCTGCTCAACGATCACACCCTCAGATTTATCAAGCTCATACACTGCGGGTGTGGCAGACATAAATACAACCTGGTTCATCATGTGCTCGAATTCATTAAATTTTAGAGGACGATTATCATAAGCAGAAGGCAGACGAAATCCGTTGTCGATCAGCACTTTTTTTCGTGAAAAATCCCCGCCGAACATTGCATGCACCTGCGGAATGGTTGCATGGGATTCATCGATTATCATGAGGTAATCTTCGGGAAAGTAGTCGAGTAAACATGCAGGTCTTTCGCCTTCTTTTCTTCCTGAAAGATGCCGGGAATAATTTTCTATGCCGGACACATACCCGACCTCGCGCATCATTTCGAGATCAAAGCTCGTCCGCTGTTGTATTCTTTGTGCTTCGATCCACATATTTTTTGATTTGAAATATTCCACCCGCTCGGTCATTTCTTTCTTAATATTTTCCAATGCCCGTTCCAGATGTTCCGGTGATGTTATGAAATGTTTTGCGGGATATACTGCATATTCATCGAGTTCTTCCAGAATTTCCCCAGTGAGTGGATTGATACGATATAATTTTGTGATCTGATTGAAATCAAACTCAACTCTGATAGAATTTTCGAGGTAGGCAGGATAAATTTCCACCACATCGCCACGCACACGAAAGGTTCCGCGCTGGAACTCAAAATCATTACGCGCATAATAAATGTCCACCAGCTTATGAAGAAGCGAATCACGTTCAACTTCCTGCCCGACCTTCAGGTCGATGAGCGATTCCCGGTATTGCTCGGGCACACCCAATCCGTAAATACAGGACACACTCGCCACAATAATAACATCACTTCGCTCCATCAAAGACATGGTAGCACGCAAACGAAGCTTATCTATTTGCTCGTTGATATCCGCATCTTTTTCAATATAGGTGTCACTCACTGGCAGGTAAGCTTCCGGCTGGTAGTAATCATAGTAACTAACAAAATACTCTACTGCATTATTGGGGAAAAGTTGTTTCATCTCGCCAAAAAGCTGTGCTGCAAGTGTTTTATTATGGGAGATAATGAGCACTGGTTTTTCTGCATTTTCGATAACATTTGCTATCGTAAAAGTTTTCCCCGAGCCGGTAACACCGAGAAGTGTCTGGAAAGGAATGTTCTTTTTGATGTTGTTTGTAAGCTCCTCGATTGCCTGAGGCTGGTCACCTCGAGGAGCATAATCGGATACTAATTCAAAGTGCTTCATGATTTCGTGTAAAACTTGACAGGTTATCCCTTACATAGCGAACAAATACCTTACCATTTTATCAGGGCCCATAGCTCAGTTGGTAGAGCTCCCGGCTCATAACCGGGCGGTGAGAGGTTCGATCCCTCTTGGGCCCACCATTTTTTATTATCTTCTTGTGGAATTCTTAACCTATTCAAAAATAACTTACCACAGCGGACACAGAGCAAACAGAGAATATAAATTCACTCATTTATTTAATGATCGATTTGAGAAATAGGTTTTTATTAATTTCTATCAATTCCATTTTAGTTTCTCTACCAAAGGGATAAAACAATTTATTTTTTATAGACCTCTAAAAAAATTTAATACTGCTTTTATAATTTTCAAAGTCCTCTATGCTCTCTGTGGTTATATTAGCTAAAAGTTGAGGTCCGATCGCATGAGATTGTACGACATGATCTAATCAACTTGTAATTTGAGAAGATCGAGGATAGTTTTATTGTCAGAAGCTTTCATGATCTGTTGTTTGAGATGATCCTCTCTGAAAAGTTGGCTTAAATAGGAAAGTGCGAAAAGATGCTGCTGCTCTGTTTTAAGTAGTAATAAAAAGAATAAATTAACAGGGCTTCTATCCAGAGAACGGAAATCAATACCATCCTGTGAAATCCCAAGCAATACTGCGGAAAAATTTATCTTATCGGAATGAATAATACGCGGATGAAGAAATGCGACCCCATTTCCTACCCCTGTGGATATAAGACGCTCGCGTTTGCTAAGCATATCAAAGAGCCAGCTCTGTTTGGTGCACACGCTGTTTACTTTGGCAAATTGTGACATTGCCGCCAGCACTTCAAAACGGTGTTTTGCATTCAAACCTTTTAGAATAAAATCCGAATTCATGAAAGAGAAAAATCTGCTGACCACGTTTTCCAATGCGATTTTCTCTACATTGGGCTTGTCCTGCGTGTCCTTCCACAATTCAATATCATCTTTGATAAATCGCCACTGGTTCCCGACCTTAATACCCTTTAGTTCGTTTTGAGAAACTAAGTTCACCAGAGTTTCCGGTGACATGTTTAAAAATTTTGCAGCTTCATTCAGGGTTAATATTTCGTCTTTTGCCATATGTTTAACCTCCAATAAATAAAATACAACTAGAGTAATTGTAGTCAAATTTTTTATAATAAATATTAATAAATAAATTTACTTTATGAGACTCAATTTAGTTGACACAGAAAACAAGACCTTCAATTTCTCCTAAAAGAAGGTATATTTGATGAAAAAATATTTATTAATCTCAGTCGTTTTGCTATGCATTATTGCCTGCGGGCATTACTCTTTTTACACCCGCTCGAATCCGCATCTTAAGACAGTTATGATTACAGAATTTGATAATGATTCCGAGCAATACGAGCTGCCCGGGCTTGTCACAGAATATTTGACCGATGCCTTCATCAAAGATGACCGTCTTGATGTTCAGGGTGATGATGCTGATCTGGATATTCGAGGAACTGTCCGTTCTTATAAGAGAGTGGTTAATTCTTACGATATGCAGGAAAATCCTTCAGAATGGAAAGTTACGATCGTCTTTCAGATTGAAGCAAAGGACCTGGTGCGCGATGAAGTGATCTGGCAGAATAACAATCTGAATCTTTCTGCTCTATATGGTACCGGCACTCAATCAGAAGAGGACGATGGGGATGGTATCGAGCTCTTTTCCGAAGAGGATGCCCAGAAATCCATTATCTATGAACTCTGTAATGTAATCCTTTCAAATACAATCGAGCAATGGTAGTAAATGAGGATTAATAAATTTCTTGCTCATGCAGGACTCGGCTCCCGGCGCTCCTGCGAACAGCTTGTGCTTGAGAGCAAAATCCGGGTTAATGGGAAAATAATAAGAGATCTCGCTACAGATATAGATTCACAGAATGATATTGTGGAATACAAAAATAAAAAACTCCGTCTTTCTTCAAACAAAATATATTTGATGCTGAATAAACCCGTTGGATATCTTGTAACTGCAGCAGATCCTTTTGAGCGACAAACCGTGTTTGATCTGCTTCCTAAGTTTAAAGAGCACATTTTCCCGATTGGTCGCCTCGACAAGAATTCTGAGGGATTGCTGCTTCTCTCTAATGACGGAGATTTTGCTCAAAAGATCACGCATCCGAGCAAGAAACTCCCCAAAACTTATCTTGTAAAAGCTAAGGGACGAATTTACTTCCGCCAACTAAGAGATCTTCGGGAAGGAGTCCAGCTTGAAGACGGGAAAACACTTCCTGCAAAAGTTTTCATAAAAAGTTTTAACAAAGCTCAAAATATGACAAAACTCCGCATGATTATATACGAAGGAAGAAATCGGCAGATAAGACGAATGCTAAAGGCAGTTGGAAGTTCCGTGATCGAACTCAAACGTGTGCAGATCGGTGAGATCAATATTGGGAAGATGCCGAAGGGTGAATGGCGATATCTCAAGGAAAAAGAGGTCAGAAGTATAACAAAAGAGCGCAGTTAGCAGGAATGGATAACCAAAAAAAAGCATATTCTTTTGCGATCCTTGCAGTTATACTCTGGTCAACTGTTGCGTCAGCATTTAAGATTAGTCTTCGCTATGTAGATTATCTCGAACTGCTGCTGTATGCCTCGTTTTTTTCAACACTAATTATTTTCTTGGTACTTCTTGTAAGAAAAAAACTCCATCTATTAAGAACCTACTCATTCAAGGATTATCTCTTTGCGGCACTTCTTGGTTTTCTTAATCCTTTCCTTTATTATATTGTGCTTTTCAAGGCATATTCGATCTTGCCTGCACAGGAAGCGATCACGCTCAATTACACGTGGCCACTGATGCTCGTACTTCTTTCTATTCCCTTACTCAAACAAAAAATAAAATTTCTGAGCATTGTTGCTATTATCATAAGCTTTTTTGGTGTGATCATAATTGCGACGCGTGGAAATATTGCGAGTTTAAATCTTTCGAATATTAAAGGTGACTTCCTTCCTCTTGGCAGTGCGGTGATCTGGGCACTGTTCTGGATATTCAGTCTCAAAGACAGGCATGATGTTGTCGTGAAATTGTTTGTGAGTTTTTGTTTTGGGCTTATTTTCAGTATTATTCTTATAATTGTCCGTTCAACTTCTGTGGGATTTTCTCTGCCAAGTCTCAAAGGTATTTTCGGTTGCGCTTATGTTGGATTTTTTGAAATGGGCTTGACATTTATTGTGTGGCTCAGCGC
>JAVCDK010000075.1 GCA_030765865.1 Candidatus Celaenobacter antarcticus
TTTAGTTTTGGAACTGCTTTTAAAATAACTCTCAACCAATGTATTGATTCTTTAGAATAAATATTTTTAACCACGAAATGCACTAAAAGCACGAAAATGGTTTTTAAGAAGAATATTCTATAAAATATCATTCTATTAATTTCGCGTCTTTCATGCCTGCTTCGGCGTAACGTAGTGAAGACGGTTCTTTCGTGGTTCATTATATTTTTCTAATTCGGTAATTTCCTCACTAAATTTTGCGGTTCTTTCCTATAAATCGAATCTCTCTGTATTTGTAATTGGTTATTTGGGATTTTATTAAAAATTAGATATTGGATATTAGTTATTCAAGTTTTAAAGGATGAAGATTATAAATTCATCTTTAAAAAATATCTAATACGAAATTTGAGCAATATAAAAAACCCCATTCATCCTTTTCACCCAATAGTTTCTTTATTAGTTGCAGTTCCTCATCCGGCAGATTGTGCACACCTGTGCTGTCTTCAGGATATTGTTTGAGCATGTTCAAAATCCTATTGCCTTCTTCAATACTGAGCTGTAAATGCTCTTGATGAGGTGTGGGTGGCTGAAGAACTTTCAATGAATTATTTTCTACTGTAAATGAGAAATAGAAGGATTCATCCTCGCATTGCTTGTTAGTAAAAACTACATGAATTGAATATATTGAATCATCGAGCTCTACTTCATAATCCAAAACTTCCTTGACATAAAACCTTGGTCTATAGCTACCAATATTCTTCTTTGAGAAATAATAGAACATCTTGTCAAGAGTATTATTTTCGAGATTCTCCTTGAATCTTAGAAGAAATTTTGTGATAATATTGTTTATTTGAGGAGTAATTATTTTTTTTGTAGCTATAACTCCCATTCTTTGGAAAGTTTCTGCTTTTATTTTTCTGTTTATTCGAGATATCTTTTGCTTTAGCGCTGTATAGGATCCCTCAGTTATTCTCTGCATTTTCTTTATACTTCTATCACATTGAAGATAAAAAATATATGTTTTAAACTCATCATCAGATAAAGTATCTTTAGCGTCGTCAACTGCATCAGATAATTTAAATTTTTCTTGGCTTAGAAAATCTAGGCTATCATTGATCTTATGATGCAGTTCATCAGCGACATTCCTTTTTAATGACTTATGAAGCTCATCCTCTTTCTTTATCAGTTCGAAATATTGATTGCAATAATTCTTGCTTGCATTAACGATCCATCCTTCATGATTTTCGTGAAGAATACGATCTCGTTTTAAAAGGTAAGAATAGAGCGTTTGCGAGGCAATATCCTCGGCAACCTCAAGACTTCCCACTTTGTATAACGCGTAATTATATGCGAGTTTGTGATATTTTTTCAGAACTTCAGCATCATTTTTTTTCACATCTGCCAATTTCTTTTGCGTATGTTGTTACAATTTAGTACTTTTCATGATATTAAGTTAATTACCTGAAAAATGCTCATAGTGATCAAGAAAAAAGACTTCTATGTCTGTTCTCATTCTTGCGTTATCGTATTTTACTTATTTTTTGAATTAATAGGTAATGAAATTAAAGATTTATGTGAACCAAGAAAAGATGAAAATATCTGTCAATATTTTGAAATAATTCTGAAAAATAAAATAAAAAACAAACCTATAAGAAAAACAACATGCCATTAAATGAATTCCGGAGGGAAGCAGCGGAGAGTGCTAATAAAAATCTTTTAAGGAAAAGTATTCCTCGGACATGAAAAGAAAATTGGTGGAAATTCATGAGAATTTAAACTCATCATTTTAAACTTTTTTCACTTTTATTCACTTTTATTGAGTGGTGGCGTCACCATTTGGTGCTTTTTATGATATATAAGTAAATAACCTAAAAGGCGGTTACAATGAAAAAGAAAACATTAACTCTAATTGGAGTTATCATTATTATGTTAATCGGTAATACAATTGCTTATGCAATGACAGGCGCAGAGTTACTAACCTTATGCGATCCTGCGGATGCTGAGATCATCACACAATATTTAGATTTAAGCGTTGATTATCCGGTCATTAGGGAATTTGCCCTGCAAAGTGGTGATGAAGTGATATACGAAGCTGTGGTCGTGGGACCTAATGGAGAAAAGTATATTATTATTGTAGTTAATGGTGTTGTGCACCTAATGAAAGCATAAAGGAGGAGAAAAACATGACTATTAAAAGAATTTATGACGGAAATGGCGGAGAATACGTAGTAATAATCTCAGACGGAAAAGTATTCCTGGGACACGAAAAGAAATCAGCCGAGGGAAAAGCGTGAGGATACAAAATTCCGAATTTAATGAAAAAACAAAAAATATTGATCGTTGAAGATGAAGTTATTATTGCACTGCACTTGAAAAATCTGATACAGTGTCTCGGAAAATATGAATGTGCTTCTGTCTCCAGCGGTGAACATGCTGTCGAACTCTCGAAATCCTTTGAACCCGATCTTATATTCATGGATATTAACCTGGACGGACAGATCAACGGCATTGAAGCTGCAAGACAGATTCGCACTAAGAAAGATGTACCTGTTGTGTTCGTTTCTGCATTCACCGACGAAGACACTATTGAAGAAGCAAAACGAACGAATCCTGCAGGATATCTCACAAAACCTATATATGCTCATGAAGTTGAAAAAACACTGACGGCCGTTTTACATAAAGAGAAACATTTTTCAGCAAGTTATGAGGTGCAGAATGTGAGTACAAAAGAGTATGGGGGTATTTTAGAGACTCCAATCATGGCACTCCCGCTTTTCATTCTTCACCCCGAAGAATGAAAAGCGGGAGCTTTTTTTTGAAGCTCCCTTAAACATTGAAGTTTAAAGAGTGTTAATGCATAGTAGCGTGACTCAGCTTAAAAAGATGAGTTGGGAGAACAATTTGTTTAATATTCAATATCCCCCGGTCGTTCCATATACTACTGGCTCGCATTCACAATGAACCATTGCGAATAACAAAAAATATGCTGTAACACTTCTACTATTGAGGTTGCAATGTATTTAAAAAAATTTTGGGGGTATGCAGGAACAAATCTTCAAAATCTTGACACAAAATGAATTGATTTTGACGTCAATCCCTATGAGCAAAAAAATACTAATTATCAACGGACCAAATCTCAACTTTCTGGGAAGTCCGGAAATGAGTATTTATGGAAAAGAATCACTCGCTGAACTCCATTCTATTATCTATCAATGGATTACAGATCAGGAGTGGCAGGCACGTTTTTTCCGGAGTAATAACGAAGGTTAAATCATCGATTATATTCAGAATAATTTTGAATGGGCTGACGGCATGGTCATCAATCCAGCTGCCTTTCCCCACACTAGTATCGCTATTTACGACTGCATTAAATCCATAAACTTGCCATCCATAGAAGTCCACCTTTCCAATATCTACCACAGGGAGGAGTTCCGCAGAACTTCCATAACCGGTCTCGCATGTGAAAAAGTGATTGCAGGTTTAGGAGCACGGGGATATATCGAGGCGCTTGAGAATCTTAAGAAAATTTTTAAATGAAATATCTGCGGGAGTTGATCGAGATCTACGATCTTTTGTATGATCGTTACGGACCTCAGCACTGGTGGCCAGGAGAAACTCGTGACGAAATTATCATCGGAGCAATTCTTACCCAAAATACTAATTGGAAAAACGCCGAAAAAGCAATCGAAAACCTCAAACATAAAAACCTGCTTACACTCACCGCATTGAGAAATGCAGAAATCAAAAAAATCGCACAATGCATTCGTCCCTCGGGCTATTACAATCAAAAGGCAGCTCGCCTAAAAGAAATTGCTAAATATTTTTACAGCAAAGATTTGCAAAGTTTTGACGCTCATTCGACAGCAAAGATGCGCAAGGAATTGCTTGCATTGAAGGGAATCGGTCCGGAAACTGCGGATTCAATTCTTCTCTATGCCTTTGAAAAACCTGTTTTTGTTATTGATGCCTACACAAAAAGAATATTTCAGAGATTAGGTTTTTTTCCTGAGAATATTTCATATGATGAAGCACAGAAATTTTTCATGAAAAATATCAGAGAAAATCCTCAACTATTTAATGAATTTCATGCACTGCTTGTACATCATGCAAAAGAATATTGCCAGAAAATTCCATACTGCGCAAAGTGTGTTCTATTGAAGAAATGTAAATTTGAGAAGAAAAATAATGATCTCAAAAAAAAACAGTAAATCAAAAAAGACCCGACACATCTTTATTGTCTCTGACGCAACTGGATCCACCTGCGAAATGGTCGTCAAAGCTGCACTCATCCAATTCAGAACAACGGATGTACACCTTCATCGTGTTCGTTATGTGAGAACAGAAAAGGAAATAAGGGATGTTGTTCAGGAGGTTATGGCAGTTGATGGCATCATTGCGTATACATTTGTATCCAATGAACTTCGCGATCTCATTTTTGACCAAGGAAGGAAGTGGGCAGTTCCTACGATCGATGTGATGGGTCCTTTACTGAGCAGATTCACAGATTATCTTGAAATATCCCCTATGGCTGTACCCGGCATGTTCCGCAGTTTGGATAAAAACTACTACCAGCGCATCGAATGTATAGACTTTGCCGTAAAACACGACGATGGAAAGAAGTTAACTGACATGTACAAAGCCGATATCATTATCGTCGGTCCCAGCAGAACCTCAAAAACACCCATCAGCATCTATCTTGCATACAGGGACTACAAAATCGCAAATATTCCTATGATCTTCGACATCAACCTTCCCGATGAACTCTTACAGGTGGATCAAAAAAAAATTGTTGGGTTGACCATCTCTCCCAGCCGCCTGAAAATCATTCGAGAAGTACGTGCGAGCAGATATACGCATATCCAACTCTCGAAATATATTGATATTGACCACATCAAAAAAGAGCTCAAAGAATGTATGCAAATATACAATAAGCATAATTGGAAAATCGTTGATGTGACTTCAAAATCTATTGAGGAAGCAGCGACCGAGATAATGCGTTCATTTAGTGATAGAAAGTTTGACAGTACGTATAATGATAATTTGAGTGACAAAGATGTTTAAATTTATTCGCAGCTTTTTAATTGTGATTTTTATCTTGATCCTGATTACGGGATGTGCCTCGAAATTTGAAAAGGCACAGAGAAAAAAACAGGAAGCTGTAACCATTATTGTTTCAGAAAAGATATCATCCTATATTACATCTCTTATGTCTTCACTGCTAGAAACCGTTCATAAATCCTCAGAAGTAACCTATCAAAATTTTCAACTATTATCCGAACACTTTCCGGAAATTTCCACTTTGCTACTTTATAATAATGATCTCGAACTTCTAAGAAAATATCCTGCAACTATATCTACTGACGAAGTGATCGAGAACTGCCTGACCAATCAAAACAGAAAAGATATCTCAGCCATTACCAAACCCTTTATCGGACACTCTCTTTATAAAAATAATGATGTATATATCTGTATTACCATACCAACAAGCACTGACGAAAAAACCGAGAGAAATATTTTGATCATTCTGGTCAACACTGTAATACTCTTTTCAAAAATAGAGCAGGAGCACATTGTACCCTACCCATATTCGCTTATCGTAATAAACGACCAACAGGATGTAGTGTATGATTCCGACCCGACGAGAATTGGTAAAGACTTCCTCACAAAAGTCAATTCAAACGCATATGACCCGGCATTGAAAAATCTCTATAGTATGATGAAGGAGAATGCCCGCGAATACTTTATAACCGACATCGAGGAAAAATCTCTAACTCAAAAAAAGATATTTACCTGGAATACGATCCAGCTTTTTGATGAAACATTTCATATTACTCTTGTTCGAGATATAAATAGAAACAAAAAAAAGAAGTCCGAAAATGTATATCTTCTTTCGACACTGCGCAGTTATGCAATTCAGGACACTCTCATTGACCCCATTATCGAAGAACAACCCAAAGAGATCGAGAAACTTCTTAAACATATTTATGACCTGAATCCGGGAGCATATTCAATTCAACTGGCTGACACTACTGGAACAATAATAAACGGATGGCCTCTGTGCAATTGCGCAATCGGATATCTCAATAATCAAAATCTTAATAAATCATTTGACGCTGCGCTTGATTTGGTCATAACCTTAAAACAGGAAAATATCATTCAAGCTCCCTTATTTGAGGGAGGTGAAGGAAAAATAACATTTATTCCAGTACTCGTACACGAAGATCTGTACGGTGTGCTGATAGCTATCGAACCACAAGGGAACTAATATGATCACAATAAAAAAGGTCGAAACAAAAAATGATTGGAAAGAATTTATTGATCTTCCATTCAGGTTATATAAGGATGATAAAAACTGGGTTCCACCACTGAAAAAAGACATGTTTTTTAAACTCAACACTGAGAAGCATCCATTCTGGGAGCACGCTATCCGGGAAGTATTTCTAGCTGAAAAGGATGGAGTTATAGTCGGAAGAATAGGTGCAATTATAGATTATAATTATAATGAACTCTGGAACGAACACATGGGCGCTTTCGGCTTCTTTGAATTAATTAACGACTTCGAAGTTGCTAAAGCTCTGTTCGATGCTGCATATTCCTGGCTGAAAGAGCACGGTGCGGAAAAAATGCGTGGTCCCCTCAGTCCTTCCCAAAACGATGAATGTGCTTTTCTTCTGGAAGGATATGATTCCTTACCGGTCATGATGATGCCCTACAATCCCCAATATTATCTTACTTTATCAGAAAAATATGGCTTGAAAAAAGGCAAAGATCTCTATGCTTTTTACAAATCTAATAAAACCCCACCTTCCCATCAAATCCAGACCGCAGTTGATCGCCTGAAAAAAAATCCGAATATCTCTACAAGGCATGTTAACATGAAACGTGTGAAAGAAGAAGCCCATCTCATCAAGGAGCTTTATAACGAGAGCTGGGAAAAGAATTGGGGTTTTTCTCCAATGACAGATAAAGAGTTCGATCTTATGGTTGACGAGCTTAAGAAGGTTGCTGATGATCATCTTATCTGGTTTGCTTATTATAAAGATGATCCTGCTGGTGTGGCTATCACACTGCCCGATTACAATCCCATTTTCCAGAAATTGAACGGCAAATTAGGACTGATCGGGATTATCAAATTTTTAAGATACAGACGTAAAATTGAGGGTACACGTGCGATAGTGTTCGGATTCAAACAGAAATACCGCAGATTCGGATTGCCCGCACTTCTTTATCATGAAACTGAACAAGCCGGTCTTAAACGTGGTTACACGTGGTGCGAAATGTCATGGAATCTCGAAGATAACGATCTCATCAACCAGTTTGATGAAAAAGTAGGTGGTAAGCTTTATAAGAGATATAGAATTTACGAGATGCCTATTTCATAAAGATATTTTTACTTAGAACTAATAATACAATTTCTGACCCGGGTAAATATACACGATATTCTGTCCATTGCTCGTTTTCGATTTGAGGTCATTCACCTGGATCAGCTTTTGATATGCGACACCAAGCTTTGATGAGATCGAGGAAAGAGTATCACCCTTTTTCACTACATAATATTTTTCCGGATTGGTTTTCAGAGAGATCAGATTTAATTTTTGCCCGGGATATATCGTTGTTGATGCCAGTCCATTTATGCTCATAAGACTCGATACGGACGTATTATAACGGGATGCAATGACCCACAGATTCTCACCGCTTTTCACCACATGCTCGGTAAAATACCCATTATTCTTTTCCAAAAATTGGCGTTCAATATGAGCAATCTCATCCGCATTTGGAATTGAATTCTTAGGAACAAGTACAGTAAAATCTCCAGGGCTCACAACCACATCATTCACCGGCGAATGTGTGTAATTATTTCTCTTATAAATTTTTAGCCACGGATTTAATTCCCATACTTCTCGAATAACTGTTCCCTGCGCTTGTGCCCAACCATCGAGCTTATAATAACCATCCAAAACCAGTGGAACAATACTACAGGATTCATAGATACTCGGCTCTTTCTCAAAGGGTTTGGTGAAGATGTTACTCTCATTTTCTATAATATATTTCATCACAAGAGTGCGCCATACATAGTCATCAGTTTCAGATTTCCTTTGTATCAAACTGAAAAAATCCTTACCACCCTGTTCATCGATCGCTTTTGTGATATTGCTCAAACCTGAGTTAAATGCACAGATCGCCAGCAGAACATCAGGTGCTCCCCTATTGGTAAGCGCTTTCAAACTCCAACTTAGATATTCACACGCAGCTCTTGTTGATGCAAAAATATCTCTACGCTGGTCAACGAATTGGTTCATTTCAATGTCATAATATTTCGCAGTGGATTTCATAAACTGCCAGAATCCGGTTGCGCCGGCTGAAGATTGAGCAAGAGGGCTCAGATAACTCTCTGCAACTGCAAGATATTTTATATCATCATCAAGACCGTATTCAGAAAGAATGTCTTCAATAACAGGAAAATATTTTGTTGTTCTGGGTATGTATTTATATGCAAATTTGATCTCCGCTCTGTACCAGTAATAAAATTTTTGGAAGATTCGATCATTCGTGAGATCAAATGCATATCCCGCATAATAAAGTGTATCAGGAAAATCAATTTGCTTCTTTATACGAGTAGTGCTGCCCAGAAAAGCAAGTGAATCTTTAAGAGTTAAGATCTCCTCATACAGAGAATCTACCTTCATATGATAGGCATAATTCTGCTGCCTTAAACCATCAATCCGGTCTTGATATTGAGTAACCTCACTTTGCAGATCGACTGTGATCTCCGGCTCCGGAACTGTAGTACAGCTCACAGCAGTAATAATGATAATCCAAAAAAGGATAAGTTTCTTCATCATAAAAAGGAAGCCATCCGCGCCTAACGAATGGCTCAAATCAAAAGCTTCGGTAAATTATTCTGAAATTGCTTCGGTTGGGCATTCCGGAATGCAGGTACCGCAATCAACGCATAGATCGGCATCGCATTCTGCGAAGTCACCTACGACAGAAAGAGCTTCTGTAGGACAAACATCAACACATACACCACAACCAACACACTTTTCTTTATCGATTTTTACTGCCATTGTTTCCTCCACGAATTTTTTAAAATTTCATTTCTATATTTTGATCGAAATATTTTACTCGCATTATTCTAATCAAGTTTTTTATGTAATGAAAAAAAAATCTCTGCATTTTCTGTCGTTTGACGCGCTATTTCATTTGGACTTTTCCCCTTGATTTCTGCAATGTGCTGAATAATATACTGAACATATTCCGGTCGGTTTCTCTTTCCGCGATACGGGTAAGGAGTAAGGAATGGGGCATCGGTTTCTACAAAATACATATCATCAGGAACATCCCGAATAGTACCGTAGTAGTGACCTCTGTCAAAGGTTACCGAACCTGTGAAGGATATAAACCATCCCTGCTGGAGCACTTCCCGTGCAAAATTATAATCTCCTGAAAAACAATGAAACACAACACGTTCCGGTTTATGTTTTTTCAAAATATTGAATACATCTTCATGAGCATTTCTATCATGAACGATAATGGGCAATTTCTTTTCAATGCCTATTTTGAGCTGTTCCTCGAACACTCGTTTTTGAACATCTTTCGGACTCAGATTTCTATAGTAGTCAAGCCCGATCTCTCCAAGCGCTACAACAGAGTTATCTTCCAGAAGCGAGATCAATTTCTCTTCATCATAAGAGGTCGCATCATGAGGATGCCAGCCAGCAGTAGCAAAGAGGTTTTTGTATTTTCGTGCCAGGTCTATTGCCTGTTTTGATGTGGCTTCATCAATCCCCACATTGATAATTGCTTTTATGCCCTTCTCAAATGCCTGCCGTACAACTTCATCCCTGTCTTTATCGTAGGAATCAAATTGCAAATGAGCATGAGTGTCTATAAATTTCATGTGCCAATTTCTTTCTTTAATTTATTTATGATGCCGTTGAAAGTATCCATTTCATTGATTGTAACTTCGAGTTTTGCGAAGTAAAATTTTTCTAAGTCAAAATCCAGCTTCTTTAATTTTACAAAATCCTTCTCGGTTGTTATGATCACATCGATTTTCTGGTTGCTTGCATTTCTTAGAATAGAAGCAATTTCATCTTTTGAGAACTCATGATGATCACTAAATTGGTAATGATGTACAAAATTTATCTCAAATTCTTTTATGCTGTTCTCAAAAGACGCTGGATTTCCAATTCCTGAAATCAAAAATATTTTCTTCCCGACAAAAAAAGAAAAGGAATTTTTCTTCAAATCAGTATAATGAATAAAATGTGCAATGCGATATGAAGTAGAGAGGAGAGGGGTGGAATATTTTTTGAATATCTGTGGGACACTGCATTCACCTTTTATATCATTAAGTACAAAACTATCAGCATACTTCATCATCCCCTCAGGTTCTCTGAGCATGCCTGCAGGTGTAAGAAATCCGTTTCCGATTGGATTTTTTCCGTTGAAAAGAAGAAAATCAAAATCATGATGCACTTTAAGATGCTGAAATGAATCATCCAATATAACGACATCGATATGCTGATTTTCTTCAAGGTATTTAAGCACTTTTTTTCTATTTTTTCCAACGACGACTGGAATTCCTTTCAGATTTTGAGCAATAAGCAATGCCTCATCTCCTGCTTCTTGAGCACACTGATACAATTGAGTTTCATCAGAGATGAGCTGTACCGTGTTTTCATACGCACCTTTGTAACCCCGATGAGAAACCGCAACATGTAATCCTTCTTCCATAAGTTTTCGCGCAAGCAAGATCGTGAAGGGAGTTTTTCCATTTCCACCAATTGTAAGATTTCCAACAGATATAACAAATGTGTGTGCTCTGTAGCTCCTGAATAGTTTCCAATCATAGAGCTTTCTTCTGCATCGCAGGACCAGAGAAAAAAGAAAAGCAAAGGGTAAAAAGAGATATGAGAGAATACTTCTCTTTACCCAATGCTTCTCAATAAATGAGTGAAAAGACATGGTTAATCGAATTTTACTTGTGGAGTTTCTTTTTCGCTTTCGTCTATCTTGTAAAGAGGTTCTTTTTCAAAATGGAATATACCAGCAAAGAGACTGTTCGGGAAAATCGAAATGTCTTTATTGTAGAGAGTAACAACCTCGTTGTAGCGTCTTCTGGACACTGCGATTCTATTTTCCGTTCCAGCGAGTTCATCCTGCAGTCGAATGAAATTCTCGTTTGCTTTCAGTTCCGGATAACTTTCCACGGTGACCAGCAAACGTGACAACGCTCCCGTCAACTGATTATTCGCATCAATCGATTCCTGACGTGTCTCGGCTTTACCGACACTTGCACGTGCTTTCGTCACCTGTATAAATACTTCTTTTTCGTGTGAAGCATAACCCTTCACGGTTTCAACCAGATTCGGAATAAGATCGTAGCGCCTTTTCAACTGGTTTTCTACTTCAGCCCAATTATTTTCCACATCGAGCTGTTCCTGGACAAAAGAGTTGTATTTGCCTTTGACATATGCATAGATAGATACTGCAAGAATTGCTAATACGGCAACGATAATAATTGCGATAACGCATCCTTTATTTTTCATGTATCCTCCGATTTATTGAAGTTCCTTTTTAATTATCTTGTTATTTTTTATTTCAAGTAAATAATGTTGTCTGTAAAACTTGTAAAAACGATTATTGGTTGAACTCATAAGGTGTTAAATCCTGATTTTTCGCTTGTCTTTTTCCAACAAGAATTTTTTTTATAAACGAAAAAGGCAAATCTTCATTTTCTTCTGCTATTTTTCCAATAGTTGCCCAGAATTCAATTTGTCCAGCTAAAGATCGTTTAAAAATTATGGAATTAATTTTTGCGGATCGGGCTAATTCATTAGAAATTTTTACTGCTATTGACATATTAATTACTTCTTACAAATTATAATTTATAAACCATTTGACCATGAAAGTTTCATTTTAAGTCAAGGAGTTTCTGTTTGAAACCATATAATACCAAATGAATTTAGATGAAAACTTTCATTATTAGCAATGGACTTGACTCGAAAGCGAAGCGTTGAGTCGAGGATAAAAATATAGGTCATCCGCAATCCTCGAATCATACTTTTAACCCGTGTCCCGATGAATCGGGTTTATTTCACAGTTTCACTTCTTGATCTGTTAGACCTTTTTTGTCTCACCGTTTCGCACACTGCGATTCAAGTATTGCTGGATAAACTTTTAATACTTCTTTCTTTATTCTTCCTAACACTTCTTCTTTTCCCATTTGTTCTCTAATTTTTTATTAAATTAATTTCTGCTAATGTTTTGTCACTGCCCCGCTTCTCAAAATTACATTCAAAACTATGAACGAAAATCTCAACTTCGATTTACAACAAATATTAGATATGAAATAAAGCGGGGAGTGACTTGTTATAGGAATTTTTCAATAATCCTTATCTTTATTCTTTATAAATATCGTAATAATCAATTAAAGAATTTCTCCATTTGTTAAGATGATTTTCGAATTCAGAAAATTCTTCATCTGATGCTATCCAGCATTTATCTACTAAATAACCACTTTTTTCACCTTTTAATATGATTAATATTTTTTGTTGCTTATTGGAAGATAATTTATATTTTCCACCTAATTGAACTTTACTCCACAATGATTTATTTAATGGGTTTGAGTAGTCCTTTAAACCTAATGGTAGAGCATATTCTGCTGTTTGTATTAAGTCAATATATGATGGTAATGCATTAGGATCTTTAATGCTCATTGGAATATTATTATCAATACTTTCTCTGGAGCTAAATGTTATTCGGTATGGTAAAGCAGGGCAAGAAAACCATCTATCCTCACAAATTAAATTATAATAATTATTCTCTTTTCCATTTTTTACTTGAGAAACAAAGGGTAAATTTTCTTCGTTTTCTGGAAGATTACTGATAATTAATTGAATTGATGGTTGGATTTCAGTTTGTAGGTTAATATTTGAAGAATCCCAAGATGACTCACCTTGCCATACAAGTTCATTTCCATCGTTAAATATTTCAATCGAAATCGTATGTGCGTAAGATTTTACTGTCTCTGTAATATTTTGAGACATTACATTTGATTTATTACTTATTGCACTTATAGTTTGAGCAATACTAACACCTAAACCTAATGATGTTAAAGAACCTGAAGTTGATAATAAAGCTGAAGCATTATCAGTTGAAGAATAAATTAATGATGAAGAATTTAATTTGTCGTGTCGTTCAGTTTTGTATTTAAGAATTAGAGTAAATTGAGAATTATCAGACACGATGTTATAACCTCGTCTTTCTAAAAGGTATTTTAATTTTTCTTTGATATCATTTTGCAAAAAAACATCATCTCCCAATAATGGTTTGGTTTCTCCTTCAACAACAATTTTGACTTTGCTATTTAAGGGTATTGAATAATTAGATTCTAAAATTCGAGTCCATGGTTGCCAGATTTGAACTGATGGTGTTATTGCACAACCAGTTATTATAATCAATAAACCTGTAATTACTAAATAAATTGTAAAAGTATTCTTTTTCATTATTTTTCTCCTATTTCTAATTTCCTATAACGGTTGGTGTACGAGGCGTTGTGCATTTCAAAGTGCTGCATTTTCAAACCGTTGTTATGTCTATTTTATTAATTAATTTTCATTATACCATTTCATACCCAATGACTTATACACATTGTTAGCTTTAGTATGTATTTTTCAATTTCTATAATAATCTGCTATCCAAATATCAAATCTAAGTTCAATTGGAGTATATTCTTGATTCTTTCCAACTGATAGTACAATATTTTTAGATTTGTATTTTTCTAAAATAAAATAATTCTTTGTCAATTCTTTAATTCTTAAATTCTCACCAGTATTTGTGTTAATTATTAATTTTGGATTTGTGTTAAATATTGGTAATGGTTTATTATCAATAGTTTTTAATAATTTGAAATAATAAATACTATCTTCTTTGAATTTAATATCACTTACAATATAAATTCCAGCTTTAAGGATATTTTTATTTTCTAATAAGCTATCAATTTCTTTTCCTTTTTTTGCCACTAATTCATCCATCATTGGTTTACTTTGTTTCAATATGTCTCTTTTTACATTAAAACCAAGATTAAGTTAATAATAAAAGAAACAAAGAACCAACTGCTATAATAAAATTCAATTTTGCTTTTAATTCGAAATATTTTTCTTTAGAACTATGCACTCCTTTTTTATGTTTAATAAATTCATAAATATTCCAAACTAGTAAAATTAAAATTACTATTAATAATAAAAATCCAATTGTTCCTAATGTTTCCATAGTCTTTACCTATTAAAGCTAATGTTTGTATCCCCGCCATTTGTCGCATATTCCCCGAATTTGGTGGTATATACGACATATGTCGTGAATTTTAATTTTAGATTTTCATCTTCCACAATCATAGCATACGATATTTTATATTATCCAGTTCAACCATTTCAACTACTTCAACTCTTTCTTCAGTTCCTCTATAGCTTTTTTTAGCTGAACATCATCATCTGCAATTTTTTGCTCGTTGGTTACGTCCAGATAAATATCAGGTGTTGCTCCTGTACCTTCCATATTTATATCTTCTGCTGTGTACCAGCCCGTGCCAGGCATACGCATACTCGAACCATCCATAAAACTTACATACCCGGTTCCTATGACTGATCCGCTTGTAGGCATGCCGATAACTTTTCCCAGCTCAAAATGTTTATAGATATTCGGGAATATCTCAGCGTCAGAAAAGGAGTTTTGATTAATGAGTAAAATTGTTGGTTTTGTCCAGGTATCTCCCGGAAATGGCTGCTTTTCGACATTAAAGACCCTGTTCGTTGTGAAGGCGTAGGGCTTTTTTGTCAGAAGTTCGATCAGCCAGTCATGTATCCAGCCGCCCGGATTATTCCGCACATCAATAATGAGGGCATCTTTTTGCCAATTATTCGCAAAGACATCCTGCACGAAATCTTCATAAGAACCCCATCCCATATTCCTGATATGTGCATAACCAACTTTATTATCTGTGAGATCACCAACAATATCCCTGCGCTCTTCTACCCATGTATCATAATTCATCATATAGTTCTGCCGCCAGGAAAGCCCCTTGAACTCAACTGTTGCAATGCTATCCTGTGTCTGCACCTTCATGGTTATCTTATCATCGATCTTGTTAAAAAATAGCGGGGTGATTGGCGTATCTTCAGTTATTTTTACTCCATCAACCTCCAAAAGAACATCCCCCGGTTTGATATTGTAGGGTTTGTTGAGTTTGGATTTTCTGTAGATCGTTTTGAATTTGATACCTTTTTTGGGAATATTTTTAAAATCAAGCACAAATCCACCATAGGCAATATCATGTTGTGGGACGGGATTATCGTTTCTTGCATAAAAACCAGTATGTGAGGCGTTTACTTCACCCATCATTTCGGAATATATCTCATCCATGATTTCCGGTGAGTAGGCATATTCCATATAAGGATAGTACTTTTTGAATGCCTTATCCCAATCAATTTTATTCATATCAGGATCATAAAAGCCCCTTTGAAAAGCTTTCCATGCTTGCTCAAAAACTGTTTTATTTAAAGCGAGTGAGTTATATTTGTATTCAAACTCATTTTCAAGAGTTTCCACTGTCCCGCTTGTCGTTATCTTTTTCAGAGATCCGGATTCGATGTAATAGAAACAGCTATTTTCTTCATTATATATCATGTTGCGGGGTCGTGAAAAAAATGTGGTAATCTCCTCATCCTTTTTTCCTTCATAGTCAACTTTTCTTAAGGTATACACATCATCTTCAGAATTGTTTAAATAGTACAGTGTGCTATCTTTGTCGGTTGCAACAAGGTAGTTGTATCCCTGTTTGGAAGCTATCACTTTCACGCGCTTTCTGATATCTTGTAAATCGATAACGACCTTTACGCTATCCTTTTCGGTTTCTTCTTTTTCCGCATCCTTTTTATCCTCTTTGTTATCCTTTTCCTCATCTTTGTTTTCGGATTCATCATCATCTTTTTTAGGATTTAGAATATCTTCCCAATAATCTTTATAATCCCAGAAATCCTCTTTTGCATGAATCTCCATTCGGCAGATATCCTGATTTCTGTTGAAGAAAACATAGGCGCCGTGCTCACCCCATATCGGTGAGTGCATGTTTCCATGATATGGATAAAGAGCTGTTTTCTCTTTTGTTTCAAAATTATATAGATGTAGTATTTCATCCCAAGTGCCTGGAGTGAGTACGAAATATAGAGCATATTTTTTATCCGGGCTGATTGTGAATCTCGAGCCCACTACCTGGTCTTTGATCAGCTTGCGAACTTTATGATCTTCTTTTTCAACGAGTGCAATTTGATTTATAGCTTTATCATCTGAGTATTGAACGAACAGTCCCATCTCGTCTTCAAAATAGATATCCTGCACATAATTATCTTTAAACCATGAGATTTTTTCAATCGTATCGGGTTCTTTGATGTTGGTTTTATATAATTGTTTATTCCCTTTTTCGTAGCTCGTAAAATAGATAGTCTGATCATCATCGGCAATTGCAATGTTCCCGATCCCATTTTGATCATGGGTCAACTGCTTTACTTCTCCACCCTTTTCCGGCATTGCAAATAGATCAAATTTGTAAGTAAATGCAACCATTTTACCGTTTGAAGAAACAAAAAAGTTCGATGCTTTATTTAAATATTCCTCAGTTACCTCGAAACTTTCAAGAAAATCCTGTTTGATTTCAATTGGTATCTTTTTGAATTTTCCGGATGTTGCATTATACGACCACAGCTCATCAAATCGTTTGAAAACCATATTATCATTCTGGCGTGCAATGCAAAGTTGCGTGGCTGACCAATAATCGAATTTTGTGAGTTTTTGAGGATGTGAAAAATCCATTCCTTCTACAGAATAAATTTGGAAAACAGCCCTGTTCTCTTTCACGAAATCTGTACCCACAAAATAAATACGGTCGTTCACATATGAACTCACGGGATATTTTTCTGTATATTCTGCGTCAGTAAGCTGGGTATAGGATTTATTTTTTATGTCATATTCCCATATTTGTCCACCTACACTCCCGATATATCTCTCACGTGTATTATATCCTCTGTCACTGTAGATGATCTTCTTATTATCAGGTGTAAGCTGTGCAAGACTGCTCCCTATTTCAGTTATCAATGTCGGATGAGAGCCATCGAGTGAAAGCTCCATAAAATTCCAGCCATTGGGCAGTTCGTATTTCGTTGCAAGGATTTTATTCCCGTTTGAAAACCAGTCAATGACAGTGACTCCTTCTTTGCATATGCATTCTGCCACACCACCTTCTGCGGGAATGAGATAGATTCCCCAGAATCCGTCACGATCGGAGGTAAAAGCAATGGTTTTTCCATCCGGTGAAAAGACCGGATATTGATCATTTCCTTTTGAAACGGTCAATCGTTTTGCTTCACCACCTTCAAATGGAACAGCCCAGAGATCGGACATATAGGAAAAACAAACTGTTTTCCCATCAGGTGAAATTGCGGGTGTTTGCATAAAATGCGGTTCGAGCGCAAAAAGTGAGCTGCTTATCAATAAGATGGCGATCAGTACTATGTATTTTTTCATGGTATCTCCCCTAATAATATTTTAGCTGCATTTGGACCAGCCACAGATCGGGCAGGTTTTACATCCTTCTTTAAATTCCAGAGTTGCTCCGCATTCCGGGCACATCGAACCGACTGGGGTAGTCTCATCATAGGAAGGACTTTCAACAATAACTTTTAGTTGATCTTTGCCTTTACCTTCTTTTGTTTGCTTGAGCCCATTTCCGTCCTGTTCGAGAAATTCTATTAGTGCATTTGCGATCGCATCGGCACAGGAATGTATCTTTTTACCCTTTGACCACATTGGAGCAGGACATCGAATGAGCCGTAGCTGTTTTATAATAGATTCCATTTTCACATTCGAGCGAAGAGCCAGCGAGATCAAACGTGCAATTGCTTCAAGTTGAGCAGAAGCACAGCCACCGACCTTGCCCATTTGAGTAAAAACTTCGCATGGTCCGGTTTCATCAACATTGATAGTCACGTAAAGATGGCCGCAGCCGGTATTTACTTTTTTGGTCACGCCAATTGTCGTTTCGGGACGGTGACGTGGTTCTATTCTTGTTCTGTCAACCTCGCGCATTTTTTTGCCGACATTAAGCACCTGTTCGTCACGGCTGCCGTCTCGATAAACTGTCACACCTTTGCAACCGAGTTGATAGGCAAGCATGTATGAAGTGTAAATATCCTCTTTTGTGGCAAAATTCGGAAAATTGATCGTCTTGGAAACTGCATTATCAACATATTCCTGGAATGCTGCCTGCATCCGAATATGCCATTCGGGAGTGATGTCATGAGCAGTAACAAAAACACGTTTCACATCATCAGGAATTTCATCTATCTCTTGGAGCGAACCCTTTTCGGAGATCTTCTCCATTATTTCCTTAGAACTGAATTTTCGTTCCTCTGCAATTTCCTCAAAATATTTATTAACATAAAGAAGCTTCTCACCGTCCATCACATTCTTTATATATACTAATGAGAAAATCGGTTCGACGCCGCTTGAAGCATCTGCGATCATGCTGATCGTTCCTGTGGGAGCAATGGTCGTTGTTGTCGCATTGCGGATTCCCTTTTCTTTGATCTCGGCAATGAGGCCATCCCAGTTCAGCTTATAACCTTCCCTTGAAAAAGTGCCTTTTTTATAAATGCTCTGATTAAAATTGGGAAACGATCCTTTTTCGACCGCAAGCTGCACTGAGCGCTCTTTCGAGTAATAGTCAATGAATTCCATGATCTCTCTGCCGGTATCAGTTGCTTTATCAGAAGAGTAAGGAATGCCAAGCTTAAGAAGCAGATCCGCCCAACCCATGATACCCAATCCTATCTTTCGATTCTTCTTAACCTGTTTCTCGATCTCGGGAAGAGGAAATTCAGAACGGTCGATGACATCATCTAAAAAATCTACAGCAGAATATACTGTTTGCTTTAGAAGATCCCAGTCGATTGTGCCTTCTTTTACCATCAGTGCCAGATTGATTGACCCGAGATTACACGCTTCATTAGCAAGCAGTGGCTGCTCTCCGCATGGATTGGTTGCTTCGATCTTTCCATCTTTCGGAGTGGGATTATATCTATCCAGCCGATCAAGGAATACGATTCCCGGCTCGCCGTTCTTATAAGCCATTTCAACGATCAGCTCGAACACATCCCGAGCTTTCAAGCGTCTTTTAACCTTACCTGTATGAGGTGCTATGAGTTCATACTCTTCGTTGTTCTTCACCGCACCCATAAATGTTTCAGTAAGCCCAACACTTATGTTGAAGTTAGTAAGTTCAGTGTCTTTCTCTTTCGCTTTGATAAAATCTATAATATCCGGATGATCAATATTGAGGATCGCCATATTCGCACCGCGGCGTGTTCCTCCCTGTTTCACTGCATCGGTTGCGGAATTGAAGACTTTCATGAAGGTGATCGGACCGCTGGAAACTCCACTGGTCGATCCTACCCGAGCATTATGTTCACGGAGTTTAGAAAACGAAAAACCTGTTCCTCCACCGCTTTTATGAATGAGCGCTGCGTTCTTGACCGCATCGAAAATGCTCTGCATGCTGTCTTTGATGGGAAGTACAAAACACGCGGAAAGCTGCTGCAAGTCATTCCCTGCATTCATAAGAGTGGGAGAATTGGGAAGGAAATAGCAGTTATTCATAATGTTGAAATAACGCTTTGCTTTCTCCCTATCTCCACCAGCAATGTTATCACTCACGCGAGTGAGCATCGCTTTTTCATCCTCAATAATATCACCCATCTGGTCTTTTTTGAAATATCTTTTTCTCAGCACCGCTCGAGCATTATCAGAAAGCTCCATTGAAATCCTCCGTGATTAGATTCGGCATCCTTTAGCAGTTAATCTTCAGGATGGTATAATTTGGGGTACTCAATTTTTTTACGTCAAATGCTTTGAATATTTTTTTAATATTCCGTTCCTTCGCGTGCAGAAAAATCCTTTTGATAATAGTGTTTTATCTCTTTCATTTCTGTAACCAGATCTGCGATCTCGAGTAATTCTGCCGGTGCGTATCTGCCTGTTATGACGAGCTCAAGGTCATCTTTGTGCTCTTTTATGAATGGAAGAACTTCTTCAGGAGATATCAACTCAAAGTCCAATGCAACGTTTAATTCATCCAGGATGATCAGATCATATTTTTTACTAAGGATGACTTCTTTTGCTTTGTGAAAACCTTTCACTGCTTCTTCGAGGTCTATCTTTTTTGGATTTTTCTTATCAACAAAATCGGGGGTGCCGAACTGGATAATGTCGATGTTCGGAATATTTTCAAAGAAAGTGATCTCACCGTACTCAATATTTTTTTTCATGAATTGGATAATACAGATCTTCTTATTGTGACCCAGAAATCGTGTTGCCAGTCCGAGAGAAGCAGTAGTTTTGCCTTTGCCGTTGCCTGTGTATATTTGGAGCATATTGTTCCTCTTAAATTAAAATGGTGGGTGATACTGGAATCGAACCAGTGACCTCTACGATGTCAACGTAGCACTCTAACCATCTGAGCTAATCACCCACAGATTGAGTGAAAGAATTTTTGAGGGATATTTCTTTGTCAAAAAATTTAGGTTTTTTAGTTATTGTAATATTTAGGACAAAGACCTTCGCAAGGATTGTTCATTACCGGATTAGATTAACCATTGATCTATTTATCTATCTCTTTGGACTAAGAAAAGCTTCCATGTCATTTCTGTAGTCCTCATATGTTGACCATCCAAGTAAATGTAATACATTACATGAGTATATTTTCAAACAAGGATTGTTCACATCAAAAGCCGGCTCTTTTACGTTCTCCATACCCTTAATGCCATGATTATATGCAAGAGTGTCAAAAATAGTAGTGTTTAGTTTATTAAGACTATTTGCATCCTGATGGTTGTACTGGTTACGGGTGGCATAAATTATTAGTCCAACGGGAACACCTCGGACACTCCTTCCGCAACAGAAATTTAATATTTCACCTTCATCTGAAATCATACTGCGAAATATTTCTGGAGGTTGACAAGGATGCCCTTCGAGCTTAATACCCATTGTAGCAATCTGAATTATAGCACCAGAGATTGTATCTCGCGAAAATTGTTGTGCAATGTATGCTTCTTGTCTCTCTAATGATAATTTAATCTCTGTTTTATACTCTTCACGCCAATCCGTAATTACCCTATTTATTTCATATATTGAGTTCTCCAAGGCAACAAATTTATGAATATTAATATCCTTAAGCAACTTCTGGTAATAAGTCAACGCTTTAAACAGTTGTTTAACAGCAGTTGCTGTTTCAGAAAGATATGACATCGTGATTAAATAACAATTCGCAAAACTCGTGATTCAATTTCTGAAAATCTTCTCTTATTAACATCTCAATTATTTCCTTTTGGAATTTTCAACCCTTAATAATTTCAAATCCAACGTATCCTTCAATATAATAATGATTTATAATACAATAAAAATGTTATTAAGTATTCATGAAATATCGTTAGTATTATTAATTGTTTATTAGGAACTTGGTGACATCTAATTCAGCATCTTTGTATCTTAGTAGTACTTTATCTTCATCAAATGCAAAAAATACATCTATGGTATTTCTTTCAAATGCAGAAGTATCATTAATCACTTTTTTTATCTCAGAAAATGGAATAAATATTATTCCTCCTCGGGGAATAATAAGACTGCCATCTTCTTCTTTTAGATGATTCTTAAATACATCTCTAAATGTAACTTGCCATCCTTTTTTCTTCTCGCTTCCAGGACGAATAAATACTTTTTCGTTATTTACAATGCCTTCATAAGCAGTAAATGAACTTATATTGTACTTATTTCGTAATAATATTTTTTTTAGATCATCATACATAACTTGTTCTTGACCTTTGTTTGCAATCAATTTTGTGATAAGATTTTTTTTATAAAGAAAAAAGTTTAATTCTTCGATCAAAGATTGTGTTATTACTTTTTGCAAAGGATTCAAATTTTGTTTTTCGCCTTGTGCAACAACTTTATATTTATTTGCCTTAAAGAGTCTTATTAAGTATTCCTCGATAGTAAGTCTGACAACATTATCATTAAAATCTGACTGTGTTGCCGGACGACCATCATTTATAATAATAACTTTATCCCAGTCTTTTATTTTTTCCTCAGGTTTTGAGTTGTGTGTTTTAAGTCTTTTATATAGATTCTTTGCCTCTCCAATGTATATCTTATTTGGTTTAGTTTCAAATAATAAATAAATTCCAGGATAATCGATTTTCCCAATTTCTTGATTAAATTTTTCTAATGCTTTTGTTGATCTTGGTAACTCCCAAGAACGGATTTGTGCATTTGTTCTTGCTCTTACTATTTTCTCTCCATTTGGTGGATACTCAGAATAGCCAAATCTATTTTCCATATTATTAACATTTCCTTAATGTAATTATTGTTTCTCTTAGTTTATAACTTCTAATTTGACCAGATCGCCTATTTCTTGCCTTTTCAATTTTTTCTATTTTCAAACCCAAATCTTTTCCAATCTTGGCGAGTAAAAGATCGGTTGGGACGTATGCATCTGCTATCAAACTATCCCCAACCACAAGAATAAACCGTCCATTGTTTTTAATTTTAGGTATTATCCTTTTAAACACTCTATACATATCATCAAAATATTTATGGACTATAATTGGCATATCTTGACGTCTATATTTTCCCCGCCGTATTATATTTTCTTGAATATTTGTTTTTATATTTTTTATCCAATCATTTGTATAAATAGGTTCAAAATTTTTAATCAAACCTTTTGATACGTTATCGCAAACGACCATTTCATCCTTCAATTTTTTAAGCTCAGTTTGTTTATCTGCAAAATTAAGCCAGCCCATCTCAATTTTATAATTAATTACATAATCAAGTCCATTCATATATGGGGGTGATGTTATTACTAAGTCAAATTTATTTTCGTGTTTATAATCCATAGAGTTAGCTAGTATTACGAGACTTTGAGTAGCAATAAATTCAAGATATTCATTCTGAATGATTCTAAGATCTTCGGCTATTTGATGTATTTTTTGATTTAAGAGCACAAAGGGAGAGTGAGGATCAACTTTTTTGTTTTTTGAATATCCAAGACACGGGCTTCTTTTTAAATTACTAACCTCAACTAATATTGATGAAAAAGCAAGATTAATCAAATCAATAATTTTAGGGTCTTTTCTATTCGATAAATTTTCGATACCACCTTTTAATTTTTCTAAATTTTTTAAAACTTCTTTAGAAAATTGCTTTTCAGATTTTAAGAAATTTGGTGCAACGGCGGGTTTGTCTAATTTTAAATTACTAAATACTTTTAATAACTTTTTCGGAGAAACATCCCAAGAATTTAGCTTTGTTTCAGCTATAAATTTTAATAATGGATTAAGTTCAGTGCCAACTGATCGAAATCCATTAAGTTTTGATTGTACTTGTACGGTGCCACATCCAGTAAATGGGTCTAAAATAGTTGGATTTTTATATTCAGAAACATATTGATCAAAAACAGATTGAACAAAAAATGCTGAAAAACCCTGAACATATGGCGCCCATCTATGAATAGCTTCATTGACATTAGGGGTAAATTGAATTGGTTGTTTTTTATTTAAAATATCAATTTCCAATTCTTCGAGATAAGGTTCCGAGTCTCTATCGCAATTCCCAAGCTGTTTGGGTGAGTTTAAAATATTTATTTGCCTTGCAGTATATTCTCTATATTTTGCTGGAAATAATTGTTCTTGCTGCATATTTTAATCTTTCTCTTTATTAAATTATAATAAATAACTTTTACACTTTACTTAATTTAACACTACCCTTTTAATTACTTCTATAATTGCATGTCAATAAAAAAATACATCAAACTCATTCCCCAATATCAAGAGGGGTGGTTCCGATGAAATCGGAATCGGGGTGTGTCATACACAACTCACCACTGGAGTCGAAGGTTTATCAGGAAATATGTAGGGCTGATTATCCCTAATCATCCGGGTTAACCAATCGGTCATTTCGGAAAAATGACCATACTTTCCCACATCATAAATCGTTAATCGACATTCGATATTCAAAGTTTTCTCATCAAGGAAAAAATATTATGAACCATCAGTCTTCGTTTCCTCTGAGTTGATATCGGTTATAAATAATATTTGTCACTCTTACCCAGATGAATCGGAATCAGATAAAGATTCTTTTTTATTTTGTTATTACTTTTCGGAATTCCGTTGATCGCGAATTTACTGTTGTTGATTTTTCTTGATTCCCAATCAAGTTGAGAATGACAATAAAAATTAATATTCACTATTTGCTCCACGATTTACTCTCCTGCTTGCCACGGTTTAATGTAATGAAGCTGGATCATACTTTATACTTTCCCATTTCCCTTTAAATTTTCTCCCATAATAATGTAAGTGATTTTTAACAAATTCTGTTCATTATAAAATTTGACATAAAATACTACGCTTCCAAATTACGCAAACGTGGAGTAGCATATGAATATTGTTAAAGGTCAAAATGGTTGGATAGAAGTAATCTGCGGCAGCATGTTCAGCGGCAAGACCGAGGAGCTTATTCGCAGGATGCGACGCGTCGAAATCGCAAAACATGCCTTTCAAATCTTTAAACCAACAATTGATAACAGATACCATCACCAATATATTGTTTCACATAATAAATCAAAACTTAACTCCACCCAGGTTGATAACTCTCAGATGCTTTACGAGCAGGTCAAAAAGGAAACTGAAGTCGTGGGCATCGATGAAGCACAATTCTTTGACGAAGGACTCGTTGAAGTATGTCAGAAGCTTGCAGATGAAGGAAAACGCGTTATCGTTGCCGGACTCGATCAGGATTACCGGGGCAAGCCCTTTCACCCAATACCGGAACTTCTCG
>JAVCDK010000143.1 GCA_030765865.1 Candidatus Celaenobacter antarcticus
TTCGAGATTTAAAAGTAATAGTTTTTATGGCAAGAAAAATAAAAAAACTTTCTGGTATCACAAAGGAAGCAACCTTTACGAAAGTTTGGAACTTTCGCAAAGTTCAGCACAACTCTTCCTTATCTCGTTCCTAAGTTGCACTTGGGAACGAACCCGTAATTGCTGAGAGGTATCTGTCTTTCAAAACATGGGTTACAAAGTCCAACTTTGTAACCAGCAAAATTGATTTCCTGACATGGAATGGTCTATGACAACTCATAAAATTACAATAGTTTCTGCCGCTTTATCAGATAGGCAAAAAGCACCTTATCATAAGGAGTGGAAGTCGTAACAGGCACATAATCAATATAAGACGTGTGGCATTTTGACGAATAATACGCCTTCATCTCCTCGATCTTCTTCTGGTAAGTTTTCTTTATCTCCCACGGCTGGGTAATAATTTCCTCCCCTGTCTCCATATCAATAAATCGTGTTTTTTTATTATAGGAAAAATCAATCTCTTCCTGGTCAAGAAGATGGAAAAGTACCACCTCGTGCTTCTCATGCCGAAAGTGCTGGAGCCCGAGCATGACTTTTTCCGGATCATCCAACAAATCTGTAATGAGAACTATCAAGCCCCTCTTTTTTATTCTGTCTGCAAGATTGTGCAGTACGTCGGGCGTGTTTGTTGTGGAATGCGGCTCTGTTTTTTGGAGCTCTTTAAAAATAGTGTTGAGGTGCACTGATGTCGAGCGGGGAGGAATGTAGGAATGTATTTTCTCTGAGAAAGTCAAAAGCCCGACTCCGTCTTTTTGCCTGATCATTAAATAGGTGAGCGCAGAAGCAAGTGTTTTTCCGTATTCCAGCTTCGAGATTTTCTGCGAACTGAATTTCATCGAGTTGCTGCAATCCAGCAGAATGTATGCCTTCAGGTTTGTTTCTTCCTCGTATTTTTTGATGTAATACCTGTCGGTTTTCCCATACACTTTCCAATCAATATGCCTGATAGGATCACCTGGCAGATACTCGCGGTGTTCGAGAAATTCCACACTGAATCCGTGGTAGGGTGACTTGTGTAGTCCGGTAATGAAGCCCTCGACTATCAATCGTGCCCGAAGCTCGAATCGGTCGAGTTTTGCTGCAACTTCCGGCGCTAAATAATCTTTCGGATTCATTTCTTAAAAATATTCTTTCCTGAATATGCCAGCAGCATTTCGATGATCAAAAGTGCCAGCACGACCCATAAAAGCTGCTTCCAGAATTCATACCCGTAGCGCGATGTCAATATCTCATCCCGGCAGTTTTCAGCAGTAAGAAAATGTATGTTGCCGTTATCTTTTGTTATCTGATCCTTCTGTGCAGTACTCAATAGCGACAGGTCGCTTTCCTCTCTCGGTGCATTAAAGGAGAGAACTTTTACAAGCCCTGAGTCATCATAAATATAATAATGCCCCTGCTGATCAGTGTTTGGAAAAGTGTTTCTGTTACCCGTAAATGTTAACGGTACGATATCTCCGGCGGGGATCTGGCAGGTAAATTCTCCATCCAGTTCAAGACCTCCTGCCGGCACACTGCCAACAGCGTACTGAGTGATCTCCGAAGATGCATCCCCAAGATAGTATCCAATATTATAAAAAAGAACCGGGAAAACGGTCTGGTAAATTATATTGCTCCAGGACTCCGTGAGGTCAATTGCAGAAAGCATCAAATTATCTTTGATCAGAATCACGGGATTGCCGGTGTCTGAAGAAATGAGAGGGACAAAATCGGGTGCATGCACTTTCCACATTCTGTATATGTCAGCAGACTGGAAATGCTCCTCGCCCAGAACGGCACAGATCGGGTGTGCACGGTTGACAAAATCAATAGCCGAATATTCTTCATCAATATTTTGATAATGTATGTTGCGTCTAATAAGCCATTCCTGCAAGCTACTTCTTTGATATACATGCTCATCGGGTATAAGAAATATTGCCTTGCCTTTCTGCAAAATTTCATCGGCATAGAAACGTAATTTTTCATCAAAAGCATTCACTGAATACAATATGAACAATTGATTGTTCTCAACAATCTGCTCATTCATTTCCTGCGGTGTTTTTTGTTCCCATTGTTGTTGTGTTATTACTTCAAGAACAGATGAAAGTGCTACCGGTAGTTGTGTTGAGGAGATAACACAGATTTTCGGTCTGCTCTGCACGGGAAAATTGAAATAAAAGACATTATCATCAGGAAGCATCTCGTCTTTTACACGAACCTCTCCGAAATGGAACCGTTCCCCTTGCTGGGGCATCTCAAAGGTTAGCTGTTTCGATTGATAAGGGTTCAGGTTAAGCGCTGTTTCCGCCCGGGTAATATTATTCAGAACCAAAGATACAATAACATCGGAAAGAGATTTTGATGAATTGTTTTTTATTACTGCCTGAATTACGGGTTCATTTGTTCCACTCAAAATTTTGGGAACACACCGTGCGCTTACCGAGCTTATATTTTGCCTTATGCTGTCCTCTCCAACAGGTATCACAAAGAGTTCCTCTGCTAATTTTACTTCATCAATATCTTTCCACGGAACACTCTGTCCATCGCTGATGAAGTATATTTCTTTATTGATCATATCTGTATTTTCAAGTTGTGGTTGTGTGCTCTCAAGAACCTGCTGTAACGCCATAGTATTGTCAGAAATCGTAATAGACTGAAGGTCTTTCGCTGCCTGAGAAGGACTTGTAAAATAATCTTGTTCGGCATTGTATGCTCCATCCAGACTCAACAGCATCACCCTGTCCTTATCATTCAATAGATCAAGCATATCCTCAACTTTCTCCCTGGCTTCAGAGAAAAGAGTGTTTTCTTTTTCCAGATAATTCATACTGAAACTGTTATCCACTACAAGAGCAACGGCTGTTGGTGCATGGGATGTACTTTTCTGAGGCAGGAGGGTTTTCAGAACAGGCCGTGCAAGAGCAAGGATGAAGAAAATTATGATCAATATCCTAGTAATAAGCAACAATAGTTCACGCAATCTGAGGAGACGGGATTTTTTCTTCTGTACTTCTTTCAGAAAACGCAGAGAGCTGAAGTATACAATTCTGGGTTTATATTTTATAAAAAGATGGATAAGAATGGGGATAATTGCTGCGATCAGCCCGATGAGAAAAAGTGAGTTGAGAAAAGATAAATTCATGACACCTGTGAGGATTTAATTGTTTAGTTAATTGTTAATAAAATTTATTGTATTTCTGAATGGAAATATTTTGAAAATCAAATGAGACACACTTCCCTCCGACAAATCGATTCATCGGATTAGGAAAGTTCCTTATCATATATCCGGTAGGTTTTATAGATCTTCCCTCCCATACGTTCGATGGGACGACACATGCGAATGTTATCTTCCAGAACCCACGACATCTCACCTCTGGACATTCCCTTTTTTAAGCTTGTTTTTATGGTCTCGTAATACAACACAGTATCAATACCAATGTTTTTATAATTCTTCACGATACCGAGAGTAAGAACTCTTACCTGGTCTATCTGCTTCATAGCAAAGAGAAGTTTGATCCACCCAAAGGGCAAAAGCCGTCCAGACCTCACCTTTATAAGCGCCTGATTCACGTCTGGTAGTGCGAGAGAAAACGCAATTGGCTTATTCTCGATATACACAATATATGCCAAGTCAAAATCAATGATATCTTTCAGTTCTTTTGCGAGGTATATCATCTCTGCGTGGGTTATGGGCACGAAACCCCAGTTATACTGCCATGCATTATTGTATACTTCAAAAATAATCTCAACATCTTCCAAAAAGTGCTTCTTGCGCAACTTCCTTATAGTGTAATTCCGTCGTTCTTTGATCTTCCCTATGATCCGTTCAAAACGTTCCGGCATTTGGCTGATATTTACATAATAGGCAACCAGATCTTTTGCTTTATGAAAACCGAATTTCTCGATAAAGCTCTCATAATACTGGGGATTGTAAGGCATCATTACGGTCGGTGGTGAACCAAACCCTTTTACCAGCAAAGCGCACTCATCATTTGTGGAATAGTTCATAGGACCGCGAATGGCATCCCTGCCTCGTTCCTTTAGCCAATTGGAAGCAGCATGAAAGAGTGCTTCGGCAGCTTCATAATCCGGCATGCATTCGAAAAAGCCAAAAAAACCAACCTTGTCCTTATGAAATTCATTGTGTGTATGATTGATATGCGCAACGATCCTTCCGACAGGACGTTCACCACGATACGCAATGAAAAACTGGACTTCGGCATTCTTGAAATAAGCGCCCTTTTCAGGATCAAATCTCTCTTTCTCCATGCTGATCAGGGGCGGAACCCAGTTCTTATCATTTTTATAAACTGTCCATGGAACCTTAATAAAGGTCTTAAGATCGGCTTTTGATACTACTTCTTTAACTGTGATTTTTTTAGTATTAGTCATCTATATCTCACTACTGTGTCTTCTTGAAATAAGAAAATTTACAACGCCCATTATTACAGAGGCGAGCAGTAAATACTTCACTTCCACCTTTACATTTTTCAGAGGGTTATAAAAATAACTCACTACAGGAACCATAATAACCATTAGATATTTTGAAAACCGGATCTGTTTATATGCAAGAATAATTATTCCAGATACTGCTGCAACAATGAGGGTCGGAACAGGCGCAAAATAGGCAAGCAACGCAATATACGGAAGAATGCTGTGCCCCCCCAAAAATCGGTGCATCACTGGGAAATAATGTGCGATCACTGCAGCAAGACCGACGAGCATGAGTAGAACAGGATTGTCTTTCAAGAAGAAATACTGGGTCAGGAAAATAATGAGATACACTCTCATAAAATCTATGAGCCAGCAGACAATTCCGATCGCTTTACTTACATTCCTGTACACATTCCCGGCATCAGCTGTAAGATTTCCCGCTTTGTAGATATTCACCTTGCTATAAAAACGTGTAAATAAACGTGCAAAGGAAAATGAACCCAAAAGGTACGCTGCCAGGATCAACAAAATTTCTTTAATTATTAAGCTCATAAGTATTGTACAAAAGCTAAAAAAGTAATTGCATCGTCAAGAATTTCTATATCAGGGTTATTACAGATAACTCGGCAAACGTCCTTTCTAATTGCTATTATTTCCAGAAAAATTTAACCAGAAGATTGTTTTAAATCTGAAAAGCTTACTATACAATAAATGATTAAATAGACATTTTAAAATTTCAAAAACGTCTTTCGAGGGCATGAATACCCACGCTGAATACAAAAACCTAACCCGGACAAGCCGGAACCAGTCGGGAAATATTAACCAGTAATAAAGCAATGCTTTGGAAAACAATATTTTCGGACTCATCTTCGGGGGCAGGGGGGGGTGTCTTTATTATATCACCCACATACAGAATTTTAGTGAATTTTAATCGGTGTTGTAAGATGCTCTATTTGAACTTGTGTCCACACTTCTCGCAAATCATAAGCCCAGATTGGCGAACTTTCACAACAATTGCTATAATCACCCCTACAAGCAGACCAATTAAGAGCGGAATGCGAAGTGCATAGATGGCTGACCCCGTGATGAGTCCGAAAATAAGAACTGCACCAGGGGCAATAATCAATATGATTAAGAGAAGTAGACAACCAAGGCAACTCCTTCCATCTCCCGTGCTCTTGTTCTTCTTATATTGACGATAAAGAGTTATTCGTTCAGAATAACATTTTGGACAATGATTTTTCATTTCTCCTCCGAGAAAACTTATAAAATACAATAAATCAATATTCCTGTCTAATACGTGTCAATAAAATTATTTACAGTCTAGTAAAACTCCGGAGAGATCACAAAATCAACCCTCCTGCTCAAATATCCGGTAAGGCTATCCGTTAGGTGTTTCGGGTATCCGAGTCAGTTATAAAAGAGGATCAATCTCTATAGTTAAATTATAAAGATGAAGAATATCATAAATGTAACTTGACATATTATTTTAATTAAAATTTTTTTATAATCAGAAATTAAAATAAGAGGTTGTGAAAAATGTCATGAAAGAGTTATTAGAAATGAAAAGACAATGAGGAGGTTTTATGTCTAATAAAAATAAGAAGCAAAAAGATAAAGTTGACAATGATACTTTAATTCCTCATGATAATGAGGAAAAATATTTAACTCAAAGCACTCTTAATTGTCTTGAGACAATCAAAACTAAAGATAACCACGATAAACAAGAAATTAAAAAAAAAGAAGAAGATAATAATCTAATCATAAAAAACGAACACTTCCAAGAAAATGATTCATTTTTAGAAGACACATTATCAATAATTGTTTCTAATATTCAGATACTTCAAGATAGTTTTAACACAAAGATTAAATACGATCTTCACAAAGATGAAATCATTGATAAAATGCATGAAGAACTTAAAGAATATAAAAATGACATAATATTAAAATCAGTAAACCCAATTATTCTTGATTTAATAGGATTTTATGATGATTTTGAAAGCTCAATCATTTTTTACAAAGAAAAAAAAGGTGAATCTATTATAAGTATTCTTAAAGATTTTCAATTAACTGTATTGGATATACTTGAAAAACATGATGTTTATGCTTTTAAATCTCCAAACACATCGTTTGATTCAAAACAACAGCAAGCTATGAAAATAATTGAAACTGATAATTCTGAACAAAATCTAAATGTAAAAAAACATCTACGCTTAGGTTTTAAAAGAAATGATAAAGTAATAAGACCGGAACGAGTCGAAGTATTTAAGTATCGACCAACCGAACAAAAGAAAGTAAAATTACCTGATAAGATTGAAAATGATATAAATAATGATAAAAAATAAAACTAAGGAGGATACAAATCATGATGAATGAAAACAAGCCACTTGCAGTAGGAATCGATTTAGGGACAACTTATTCATGCATTTCTTACATGGATGAGTATGGAAAACCGGTGATTTTAAAAAATATGGACGGGGATTCCATTACTCCTTCAGTGGTTCAATTTACCGAAGAAGGAGAAATAGTAGTTGGAATAATTGCTAAGAAAGAAAAAGCACTTTACGATCCGGATAGGACAGTAGAATTTGTGAAGCGTTCAATGGGTGAAGAAAACTGGAAACATTTTGTTGGTGAAGAAGAATATACAGCTGAAGAAATATCATCTTACATTATCAAAAAAATCATTACTGATGCTTCAATAACTCTGGGGAGGCCTGTTACACAGGCAATAGTTACTTGTCCAGCATATTTTGGACCTAATGAAAAAAAAGCAACTTCTCAAGCAGGTCATATTGCCGGTTTGAAAGGCTATTTAGAAGACGATATTGTAAACATTATTCCTGAGCCAACCGCTGCAGCTTTTTATTATGGATTAGAAAAAGCGAAAAAAGATGAAGTGGTAATGATTTATGACCTTGGTGGTGGAACTTTTGATGTTACTCTCTTGAAAATAGAAAGTGGTTCTGTAAAGGCCATTTGTGTTGATGGCAATAAAGAACTTGGAGGAAAAGATTGGAATGATGTCTTGACAAACTATTGTCTTGAAACAGCAAAAGAACAAGGATTGAACCTTGATGAATTTTATGAGGATACTACTTCTTTATATGAGTTGCAATTAAAAATTGAAGATGCAAAAAAAGCGTTAACTTCAAAAAATAAAACAAAAGTTTTATTTAAATTTCAAGAAGAAAGTTTTAGGATTGAATTAACTAGAGATAAATTTGATGAGATAACAAAAGTAAAATTGGATGCTACAATAGCTTTATGTGATCATATGCTTTCCGAATCAAAAGCAAAAGGTTTTGAGAAATTTGATAGAATCTTACTAGTTGGCGGTTCAACTAGAATGCCGCAAGTAAAAGAAATCCTAGAAACAAAATATACCGGGATTCCAATTGAGTTTAATGAACCTGATGAGGCAGTTGCTAAAGGTGCAGCGTTGTTTGCACAGAAACTAATCATTGAAAAAAAAATCGATGATGAACTTTTTAAGATTTATGGTGATAAAAAAGATGAAATTAAAAAAAATAATCCTGAAAAGCTCAAGGATGTTTATGAAGATATTTCACCTGAATTTGGAATCCCTGCGCACACAATTGAAAAATTGGCTAATACTGAAATAGTCAATGTCACTAATAAAAGTTTTGGAGTAGTTATAGTTGTAGATAAAGCAAGTATGAAAAAAATGTTGGCTACTTTGGTCATAAATAATTCCAGTCTTCCTAGAGTGGAGACAGGTAAATTTGGAACTCTTAAAGAAAATCAATCAGATCTAGATTTAACAATTATGGAAACAGTTGTAACAGCCAAAACTGTCGAATTATCAGATTGCAAAGAAATTGGTAAGGCAATTTTGAATTTACCTAGCGGATTACCTGAAGGTTCTCCAATTGAAGTTACTTTTCATCTTGACCAAGCAGGCATGCTGAAATTTTCTGGTGTTGAACCGTTAAGTGGTAATCATGTTGAAGGTGAAATCGAGACTTCCTCTGTAATGACAAAAGAAGAAGTGGAGGAAGCTAAAAAAAGATCAGATTCAATGACATTTGCATAAAGGAAGGAGAAATTATTATGCGCAAAGCAGTAGGGATTGATTTAGGAACAACATACTCAGCGATATCAATAATTGGTGAAGATGGTCTGCCGAGAATTATCAAGAATTCTGAAGGAGAGAGATTAACTCCTTCGGTTGTATATTTTGAAGACGGAAAACCAATTGTTGGAAAAGAAGCCAAAGAAATGCAAGCATTTGGTGCAGAAGCAGCTGTCTCATTGTTTAAAAGATCTATGGGTGATACAAATTACAGATTTTTTGTAGAGGATAAAGAATATACACCTGTAGATCTATCAACAATGGTTCTAAGCAAATTAAAATCCGATGCAGAATCTGAATTGGGTGAAAATATTACTCATGCTGTAATTACAGTCCCTGCATATTTTTCTGATTTTCAAAGAAGAAATACTAAAACTGCCGGAGAAAATGCAGGTTTTACTGTGCTTCGTATAATCAATGAACCTACTGCTGCTGCGATTGCGTTTGGATCTAATAAATTTAAGGATGATACAACAGTTCTTGTATATGATTTAGGTGGTGGCACTTTTGATATTTCCCTAATAAAAATATCAAAGGAAGAAGTCGAAGTAATTGCTACTGCCGGAAATCATGAACTTGGTGGAAAAGACTGGGATGATGTAATACTTAGATATTTTGCATCACTGTTTGAAGAGCAATATGGTGAAGGTCCGTTTTTATATAGCGTATTGATCAATGATCTTAGAGTTAAGGCTGAAGCAACTAAAATTGCCCTTTCAAACAAAAATTCTTCATCATTCTCCATAACCTTTTCGGGAAAAATAGTTCGATATGAGATTAACAGAGACAAGTTTGCCCAACTTGCTGCACCACTTACGGAAGCAACGATCAGTTTGGTAGATCAAGTATTAATAGATGCTAACTATCAAAAAGAAGATATAGACGGGATTTTATTTATTGGAGGATCCACAAGAATGCCAATGATAGAAGATATTCTGTCGAAAAGATACGATTGCCCGATAATCAAAAGCATCGATCCTGATGAAGCGGTTGCACTCGGAGCAGCTATACAAGCTAATATTGATATGCATACAAGATCAATACCCGATCCCGAAAGTCACAAAAATCAAACATTTTTCTTAGCATCTAAAACTATCAAGGATGTTATGAGTCACAGCCTCGGCATTGTTGCAGCTAACTCAGATAACAGTAAGTACCTAAATTCAATAATTATTCCTAAAAATCAACCTATTCCTTCAACAAACTCAAAACCATACAAACTACAAACCGGTTCTAAAATAGATAATCAAATGGAGGTTTATTTGACTCAAGGAGAAAATGAGCGTCCATTAGATAATCAAATTATTGGGTTATATCGATTTTCAGGTATTTCCCATAATAAAAATAACACAGTTATTAATGTTTTATACGAATATGATGAAAACGGGATTATTCAGGTATCGGGAAAAGAGAGTAATGGGAAATCATTGAATTGCACTAAAGAACCGATACCTGAAGACTTATCTTGGTTAGATAGAGCTCCTGAGCTTCATCAGAAAAGTACTGAACACCTTTCATTGTATTTTGCAATTGATCTTTCCGGCAGTATGTCAGGTCATCCTTTGAAAGAAGCAAGGAAAGCTGCAAATAGTTTTGTCTCAAATATTGATCTTGCTCATTCATCTATTGGTGTAATCGGAGTTTCTGACAAAGTAAAGATATTTCAATCTTTAACTCAAAACTCAAAGAAAATTACTAATGCTATAAACAGCATGGTTGAAGGTTCTACGGGATATTGCAATAGTGGACAACCTTTCACTGAAGCATACAAGCTTTTAGAAAAGGAAAAAGGAGCTCGCTTTATTCTGGTTTTAGCAGATGGAGTTTGGTCTAATCAAGAACATGCAATTGCAGAAGCCAAAAGATGTCATAAGGTTGGAATTGACGTCATAGCAATTGGGTTTGGTAGTGCAGACGAACAGTTTTTGAAAGACATTTCCAGTTTAGATGAGAATGCTTTGTTTACGGACCTAAGTAAGCTAACTGAATCCTTTACTAAAATTGCCCAAGTACTTACTGAAAACACATCAAGCATGCAAATGCTGAGATGAAAAGAGGGTAATGTTTATGGAAAACTGTTTCTTAATATTGGAATTAGATCCCGATACTACTGATGAAAATGTAATAAAAGCTACAATAAAAAAAAAAGATAAAGAATGGAGTTTGACAAGAAATGATGAAGATGTAATAATTAAACGAACCGCACAGGAAAATCTGAAAAATTTGGAATCGATAGAGAAGACTTTACTTGATCCGGATAAACGAAAAGTGCAAGCAACAGAAGCCAAAAAAAAAATTTCAGCAATAAAGCAATCAAAACTTGCTGATTTTGAAAGCGATATTCTAATTCTTAGAAAGGGTAGGATATCCGAAAAAGCCATAGTTAGAATTGTAAGAAAATATAAATCATATTATTATACTGAGAAAGATGTTCGCGATTTGTTGAAAAGAAAAGAACATCACACTACATCGACAGCAGCACCTGATTTGCTGGATATTACTATTTGGACAGATATCCAGAAGCAATTAAAACTCTTGACTAAACTTAGTGATAAAAATTATGAAAATTTATACGAATTTCTGGAAGTTGATGATGATGAGAAAGAAATTACAATAATACAAAATAAAATTAAGGAACTTTATAAAAAATTAAAACCAAAGGAAGGTAGTTCAACAGAAGCTAACATTAAAATTGATTTACAGAGACATTGTAAAACAATCTTTGCAGATATCAATAGTAGAAAAATTTATGATAACACTCTCAAATACCATGAAGCAGACCCATTATTTGAAATGATAGAAACTGTATGTAATACTGGTAGTATAGAATTTGGTCAGCTAATGCTTCTATTAAAAAGTGGACAAGAGCTTAAGTTAGAGAAATCAACAATAATTAATTTTATTAAACAAAAAGCTAGTAAGCGAAAAGTTCCAATCAATGTTGATTTAGACAACGATGTATGGCAACGAATTACTTGCTGTTGCGGACATACTAATGTACAATTCAGTGATAGCTGTTCAAAATGCGGGAAAAAATTATTCTATCTATGTTCAAAATGTAATAAAGCTGTTTTAGTAAGTAGCCTGCAATGTTCTTGTGGTTTTTCAATTAAAGAAAAATTTGAAGAGCTTTCGAAAGTTCTACGATTGTTTCAGCGTACGCTGAACGTAAAAGAAAAAAAGAAGTTTGAAAATTTATGGGAAAAAAGCTATAATGACTTTCCGAAATTTGTTCGAATTTGGAATGATTTTGAAGCTGCTTGTTTGCAAAAAAAAACAAATGACAGAAAACTTGAAAGTAAACTTGAGAAAGAAAGAATTTATAAAGATAATATTAGGGAAATGCAGAATGCAATTAAGACTAATAATAAAGAATTGATTTTGAATTTATGGGATATTATGGGTGCATCTCTACAAGATGAACCCTTAATAAAACCTTACCTCAAACAAATAGAAAATGCCCATCGGCCAGAAGATATAACTGGAATAACGGCATCACATTGCGGAAGTTATATTCAAGTTAGTTGGGAAAGAATTCCTAATGTAACATCATATACTGTTACTTGGTCACACAAATCACATCCCTTACAAATTATCAAAAGAAACTCGCTAAATATTACTGCTTTCAATTATAATACTGAAGGATTTCGAATTGAAGAACCATTATCGAAACCATACTATATTAAAGTTTTTGCATCTAGGATATTTATGAATACTTTAATAAATAGCCCTGGTATTTCACCAACTTGTCGTACTATCGTTGAATCACAACCAGAATTCACGATTTTTTATAAGATTAATTACAAATACAATTTGATAGGTCAAAAAAAAGAAGGTATTATTAAATTATCATCAAAGCAAGATATTTCCAATATTCCTCAGTTAATCTTAGTAGCAAAAAGAGGTAATGGAAGTCCAATTGATATAAATAATGGTGAAAGAGTTAAAATATTATCAAATATTTGCTTAAAAAAAAATAAAGAAAAGGAGATAAGATTTAAAATTGATAATCTTAATTCACCTTCAATGCTGCGTCTTTTTATAATATCAGAAGACGATAATCAAAAATTCAAATTGAAATCAAATTTTAAGGATTTAAAATATTAGGATAAAATGAAAAAATTAACTTGTGTTTTTTGTTTTGAGAAATTTTATCCAAAAGATATTAAATTTAGGTGTATAAACGAAAATCCTAGTGCTTGCGAATATGAAGAAGATAAAGGATTACAAAAATACCAAGGGAAAAATCTACCAAAATTACAAAAGATAGTTTCACCGGTTTCTTCATTTCGAATGCCACGAAAAGCTATATGTAGTTGTGGGATGGAAACAACAAAAATGATTTGCCCTATTTGTCATAATGAACTACCTAATGGATTTGGAGAAGATGATAATTTAATAATTGCTTTAATAGGAGCAAAAGAAGTTGGTAAAAGTCATTATATTGCTGTTCTGATTCATGAATTACAACATAGAATTGGCACAGCATTTGAAATTTCAATGGTTGCTCGGAATGAGAAAACTATAAAAAGATATAATGAAGATTTTGAAAAATATATTTATAGGAATTCAAAAGTAATTCCGGCTACTCTTTCAGGTAAAGCTCAAATTAACGTAAGGTATCCGTTAATATATAAATTATCTATCAGAAAAAAACAATGTGGAGTTATGCGGAAGAAAATTGCAAATTTAGTATTCTTTGATACTGCAGGTGAAGACCTTTCAGACCAGCAAATAATGGAAACAACGAATAAATATATATCAAATTCGGGTGGATTAATTTTTTTATTGGATCCGTTACAAACGAATTATGTTAGGCAAGAAGTTCCCTCGTCTATAGTAAAACCAATTAATAATATAGACCAATTCGAGATAATCAACCGCGTTATTAATCTAATCAGAAAAGAAAAAAGCATTAGAGGTAGAAGGAAAATAAAGATTCCTGTGGCAGTTTCCTTTTCAAAACTTGATTGTTTAAAAGGGATTATTGACCCATTATTATTAAGTTCAAGCAACCATAATGGTTATCTTGACATTAATGATGTTGAGAATGTTAATTCTTTGTTTTACTCCTACTTAGGTAAATGGCTGGGACCGAATTTTTTAACTACAATGAAAGATTATTTTAAAACATATTCATTCTTTGGTCTATCAGCTCTTGGTGATAGTCCTGACTTATCAGGAAACATAAACAGGGGAGTAAATCCCTTCCGCATTGAAGATCCTTTATTGTGGATTTTATCTCAAAAGGGTTTTATCTCAAAAAAGAAGATATGACCCAAAATTAATTAATTTTATTTTTATTAAATAGTTCTTTAAGCAAATGGATTAGGAGTTTAAAATGAATATTAAGCAAGCTTACTATACTTCATGCAAAGTTGGATTGCGAGGTTCTCCAGGATTTCAATTCAATGCTGTAAGTCCCGATATCAGTCATAATACTATGAGTTTTCTTGAACGATACGGTTTATATGAACCCCCTGTTTCATTAAGCGATACAGCGAAAGCAGGTTTATTTCCCAAAGCTCTTTCTTTTTATGTTTTACCGGATAATACTTTTGTGCTTTCAAATAGTGAATATTTATGTTTTGATTATAGTGGACGACGTGGAAATTACTTTACTCATTTCATTATTGTCGATGATTTTAATTCAGTGTTTAACAAAATAACCCCAATATCCATGTGGAAATCAAATCTGTGGAAAAATAAAGATAATGAAAAGACAGAACTTCCTTTTATTAATTCAATAACAGCAGGGAAATTATCGAAAATTACCTCATTGAGTGCATTTATATCTCAACGAAAATTGATTTCTTATGTACATATTTTCATTTCTTCTATAATTTCTGCTTTAAAAAATAAACAAAAGAGAATTATTATTGTTGATTCTGATGAGAATATTGCTCAATGGATTACCTTAATATCGTTCGCTTTACCAAATTCGATAATAAAAACACTAACATTTACCACTTATTGTAAAAATCCATATAATTCTGATTTAATAATTACTGGAACAACTAGTGATTCTGATTTTAACTTCTCGCAATCAGAGATTCAATTTCAATATTTTGTGTTTGATTTTGAGAACAATAGATTCTCTCCTGAAGAACCTTCAACCAAATTCTCTGATACAATTTCAAAATGGTATTTATCAGGCCAATTCGAAGAAGTTATAGAATTTAAAAAATTCTGTGATAATTTTGATTATGATATATGCATATCCGATTTAGATTCATTAATTATTTTATTTAAGTTTATCAAAGACACCCAAATAAATGAACAAGAGATTTTATCTTGTATTGATTTCATAATAAAGAAACAATTATTTAAGCAAAAGGAGATTTTCAATTTAACCACGGTTGCTTTGATTAAATTTCCATATGAGGAAGAATTCGCTGATTCTCTTGCAAAGTCACTTTTTGATAGTGTTTATTCTAACTCTGATGTTTCAAATGAAATCAAGGATGATGTAATTTATTTTTATATTGATTGGGTTGTTCAAAGAATTTTACCAAAAGCATCGGTTGTAGAATTTAATGAATGTTCTGAAACTTTATTAAAATTAAAAATATCCTCAACATATTGGAACAAATCTATCCAAAAAATCTATCCAAAGATTGAAAAGAGTACAAATCTACAATGGCTTACAAGGCTAATTGATTTCTGTGAAGCGATGAATGTTTTATCAGATCTAGAAGCTTCAATCATTAAGCTGTTAAATAATTTCATTATACCTAACATTTACAATCTCGAGGTACAAAACTTTCTGTTCAATTTATTTGAATTAAAAAAATTCGAGAAAATTGATCAAATTGTTTTTAAATTAGTTTATGATTTATTTCAAAAACAAGAATTATCAAGAATCAAAACTATGCTTGATAGACCAGCTACTTATTCACGTATTGAATCATTTGCACAACAAAAGAATATATCTTTATTTATTGCATTAAATGGTATCAGGATTTCGATGAGTAAGAATGTTGGATTGCAATTAGTTTCTTTTTTTAAGGAACTAAATAGCAAAGGTATATCTCTTGCTTCTATTGAATTAGACATGTGCTTTGAAGCTATTCAAAAGAATCTTACTGCAGAAGATTCTTTTGAAATTTCTGAAAAATATCCCGATTTACTAAAAAATAAGAAATTTATCGTTTTAATTGCACATACATTTCTAAATGATGCTGAATTATTATCTAAGAAGCATAAAATTGAATATATTTTTCGTAAAATCCCATCAGAACTTCAATCTAAAATGGCCGAATGCATAAGAATCTTGAATTATAAAGAATACTTTGAAGAAGTTAATACTGTATCACAAAATATCAAAAAAACAAAGCAGTTGCTATCTTTAGTTCCTGAAAGAAATAAGAATACAAAAAGAATCATTATGCATGAGTCTTTATATAAGTATTTTTATCGTCTCGAGGATAAAGATGAGAAGTTGGATATTCTTCAAACTTTTGCATCAATGGATGAACCAATCTTTTCTGAAACTTTTAGTAATTTTTTTCAAAGAAATAGAAAAATAACAGTAGTAAAGTGGGTTCGTTTATTTGCGTTTCTTAGTTCTTTTGAAATTGAAAACAGAAAACATTCATTTTTGGGTATGTATAAAACCGATATGAGAAAGTTATATTCGAATTATTCTAAAGCAGCGAAGAAAAAAATATCCTTCGAAGTAAAGAAGTACAAAGTAGAAAATGAATTTCAAGAATGGAAAAATCAATATTCAGTTATAAAAAGAATTTTCAAAATAAATTTATAACACAATAATTAAGGGAGTCTACAATGGGTTGGATTTTAGGTCTAATTGCGGTTGGTTTTATTATTTATTTATATTATCTTGCAATGAGATGGTTTTTTCAAACAATAGCGATTTATGTTTTAGGTGCATTGTCAGTTGGTTTTGTAATTACCGTACTTGTCAATTATATTAGAGCTTTCGGATTAATTTCAAGTAAATCACCTGAAGATAAAGTACCAGCTTATAAAAATTACTTTTTTAAAAAAGCGTACACTGATTATTTTTTAGTTTTAATAGCTGCTTGGATGTATAACATAGAAATCGGGAAAGTACTAATTTCTTGGTTATTGAAAATGGCGCCTGCATGGATTTTTACCTGGCCTGTCATGCTAACTTATGCAGGTGCATTGGTCATTGCCTTTGCTGCTTCTATTGCATTTTATTTATTATTTGGTATTATACATCTCATTATTATTACTTTGATATGTCTTATTGTGTACATTATAGCTCTATATTTTCGATCTATTGAATTATTCTCAATGGCTTGGAGAAAAGTGTCATTTAAATGTCCACATTGCTATAAGCCAATTGCTTTACCTGTATATTTATGTCCTAGCTGCGGTGAGAAGCACGGGGTGAATATCAAAACAAAAAAGTCATTCAAACAAATAGGTAAATTGATACCTGGATCTTACGGAATATTCAGAAGACAATGTAAATGCAATTATAAATTACCAACGTCATCATTATGGGGTAGAAATAAGCTTGAAAGTATTTGTCCTCATTGCTCCGGACCATTGAATAAAAAAATTGGTTCATCAACAAACATTCATATTCCGATAGTTGGTGGTCCTGCATCCGGGAAGACAAGTTTTTTAATGGCTAGTTCTATTGAAATAGTAAAAGATAGCAGAATAACAGGACGAGAAGTGAGTTTTCCTAACCAAAAGGATAAGCGTGTTTTTGAATATGGCGAGAAGCAGTATCAATCTGGTGAAGTTGTTAGGAAAACCGGTGATTTATCACCTTCTTCTTTTATGATTAATATTAAAGAAGCTAACAATGAGGAATATTTACTATATTTGTATGATGCTGCGGGAGAATTATACGGAGATGCAACAGATACTCGACTTCTGCATAAATACTTCGATTACATTGATGGAATACTGTTTATTATAGATCCATTTTCGATTCCTAGTGTTAGAGCATCTTTTGAGTCTAAATTAGCTAATCAAGGAGATTATGTTAAACCAAGTACTGAGCAGCCACAAGATGTTTTTGATAGAATGGTTAATACTATAAGAAGTATTACCAAAATTAAGAGTAAGTTTAAATTTCCTATTTCTGTTATAATAAATAAAGTGGATGCCTTTGACATAAAAAATAAAATTGGATATGATATCAAAAGTTGGTTATTAAATACAGAAGGAAATCTTGTGAGAAGTTTTGAAGATAATTTTCAAACAGTTGGATATTTCAAGGTAAGTTCACTTGGTCATCTTCCGGAACTTGGGAGGGCTTTCAAATCTGAGGGTGTAATCAAACCGATACAATATATTCTCAATAAACGATCTCTAACTGTTATCGGTATAACAGAAACGAAAATAAGTTTAAAAAGTGAAAGATGGGCTAATGTGATTGGATTTATTCTGGTCTCAGCGTTTTTTGGAAGTTTTATTTATTTCGCTACATTACTTGTAAATCTTTATTTAGTATCAGTATTTTAGTTTGGATAATCTTTGGGTGTAATAATTTCTGGAGGTATAGATAAGCGTAACATTTGAAATTTTGTATTTGTTTTAGGTTCTATATGTTTTTTAATAGGTAATGTAATTTCCCCGATGCTCCAAAGTGTCCTAATATAAAACAATGTACAATTACTTATTTGGCATAATTCATTATTTATATCACTTAATGTTTATATAAAAGGAATGCAGTATATTTCTCAACATATTCCGAATATAAATTGTACTAATTGTGGTTCTGCAGTTCTTTTTTGATTATACAATAGTAAGTTGAAGTTATTAAAAATAGACAGAAAATGGCCACACTAATTATAAATAAAGACTTAGAATAACTATACAGAAAGGGAGATTATTTATGTCTACAATTAAATCAAATGACAGATGCAAAGATTGTAAACATTGTAAAGTTTGGTCAACCGACCATAGAAAAGCAACTTGTACATTATATAACGAACATGGATTTCACCCAGACCGTTCTGTTCCGTCTAAATGTGTAGGGAAAACTACACGAAAATATTGATTATATAAGCTTAAATTGTTGTTTTGCATTAATTGTATGTATGCCCCTAAACCTCTTTTATTACTTGTTTTAGCTTGTTGTTGTTTATATTAATTTATTCAGAAAAATCCCTGAACTGGATATTATATAATTTTTTATAAAGATTACCCTGCTCGATTAATTCTTCGTGCGAGCCCTGCTCAGCGATGATACCCTTATCTATAACAACGATTTTACTGCAATTTCTGATTGTGGAGAGTCTATGCGCAATAATAAGCGTGGTTCTGTCCTTCATCAGGCGGTATATTGCTTCCTGAACCTGGTATTCGGATTCCCCGTCGAGTGAAGAGGTCGCTTCATCAAAAATGAGTATCTGCGGATTTTTCAGTATCGCTCTTGCTATCGCAATGCGTTGCTTCTGACCGCCCGAAAGCTTTACGCCACGCTCCCCGATAATGGTTTCGTATCCCTCTTCAAGCTCCAGAATAAATTCATGGGCGTTTGCTGCCTTCGCTGCCTGGAAGACATCTTCCCTTGAGGCATCGAGCCGGCCGTAGGAAATATTGTGCGCTACAGTGTCATCAAAGAGGATCACTTCCTGGGTTACCATTCCAATGAGATTGCGGACGTCATCCATCTTGTAATCCCGCATATCTATATTATCGATCCTGATAGCGCCGCTTATCGGATCATAAAATCTAAGCAGCAGATCCATCAAAGTGGACTTTCCTCCTCCGCTCGGACCAACAAATGCAACTGCCTCTCCTTTTTTTATTGTAAGATTTATATCTCTCAGCACGATGTCAGAGGTTGGATATTTGAATGACATGTCATCAAACGTAATTGAATTGGTAAAAACATTTATAGATTTTGCGTCATCCTTATCTATAAGAAATACGGGCTCATCGATAACTTCAAAAACGCGCTCTGCAGCAGCGAGCCCCTTATTGATCTCCGAATAAACCCTTGCGATTTCCTTAATAGGGTGCAAGCTTGCAAGCAAAGCAACAAGGAAAAGTGAAAATTTTCCGGCACTCATTGCATTATGGGGATTCAGAACAAGCAATCCACCATACCAGATAATGACGAGGGTGATCATGATCGACATGAATTCTGTAAAAGGGGTCACCAATTGACCAGCTCTCACCATGTGCACGGATTTTTTATAGAATTTTCTATTCTCCCTTAAGAAACGGGCGCGTTCATAATTTCCCATGGCAAAGGAAAATACGATTCGGATATTCATGATCGTTTCCTGCAGGATGGAAGTAATATCTGCAAATTTCTGCTGTACTTTCCGGCTTCTTCGCCTCAGTGCGCTGGAAATCAAACTCACGGTGACCGATATTGGAATTACAACAAATAGCATCATCATGGACATCCGTACGCTCACTGCGATCATCATAAAGACGTACACGGCAATAAAAAGCAGGTTTCTAATGAGATTTGTTGCGGAATTGAGCGTCATTCCACGGATCATATTCACGTCATTTACAGCTCTGGAAATGATCTCGCCCAGTTTGTGGCTGTGGAAGAACTCGATCGGTTTCTTGAGAATAGCTTCATAGAAATCATTCCTGATGAACATGATGACCTTCTCCTCGATCTGTTTGAAAATGATCTGCTGAAGATACATTGAGATACTGCGTATAAGAAACAGAATTGCAGCCAGCACGAGAAGCAGCTTGAGGATAATGCTTTTTGAATTCCTCTCTGAAAACTCTTTTAAAGAAACACTGATCTCTTCTTTTATTCTTTCAAAGCGATCCTTCTCTTTCCAGTTATGCTTGACCGCTTGTACGCATTTATCGAAGAGCCATTCTGCCTCCATGAATATATATGAGAGATTTGCAGAGCTTCTGCTTGCTTCGTCCGCCTTCCACTCTTCTTCCGTCTGTTTTACAAATATCTCATCGACAACAGGATAAACAATTCCTAGTGAAACACCACTAAAAGACGCATAAATAATAAGCGCGAACAAGCCAAGTATGACATTTGGCCAGACCTTTTTCAGGTAGGATAGGATACGGAGAAAAAGTTTCATGTTGAATTATATATTAATCAAATCTGTAGGAAAGTAAAATCGAAATCGTCGTTTGGGTGAAATCGTTTTTGTAATACACGGGGTTCACATACTCGCCCTGCTCGGCAAGCGCTATGTTTTCTTCGTTCACGTTGCAGTCTGTATATCGGAAGCCAAGTTCTGCTTCAAGTTCAGAAATTATCTCATAGCAACATCCCAGGGAAAGAGTATTTTTCGTATATTGATGACCATATAGAAATTTCTCCACCGGTGGGATCTGATATTGATATTTGATGCTGTCCTGAGACCCTTTCCTATACATCGAGTAATCGGCAGAAAACTTTAACTTTTTATTGAGCTGATAATCAATTCCGAAATAGAGATTATCTGCATTCTGTCCTGTCCAGTAACCCATCCAGTAATCATCCGAAGTGGCATAATTGATCGGGAATTTGTGTGTATAGACCCAGGGATTCAGGTGAGTATATTCAATGCGAAAATCGAGTCCGTCAATAATGGGTTCGACAAGGTATGCTCCAAACTGATAGGCAATATAGTTATGTGATTCATTCTTTTTGAACATCTTTGATAAAGCTATCTCGTCTATGAGCAAAGAGCCGTAAGTCTTGATGCCATTCCAGGGGATCCATTCATAATCCAGACCGATCATTTCATTGTCCTGATCGTTGGTATAGCGTTGTGCAGACCAGAACAGCATAATAGGAATGAAATATACAAACTCGGCATCGCGTTCACCATAATAAAGGAGTTCGCTCAAGCCAAAACTGAATCTCTCTGAAGGTGATATCTCAAGCCGGTGAGCTGCCACATATTTTTTCTTATAGAACTCACGATTAAACTCCCCGTCATTGCCATAATTGATCCAATAAGAAGTGCTGTCATCGAGGATATTACTCTCCAGCCAGCCATGGAAATACACAAATTTCAGCCAGTTGCTGAATTTTGCACGCACCATAATTTGTGGATAGGACGGCGGCTTATTGCTTAGAGAAACCGAGCCCGTGTGTCCGCATCCCCAGTAGTTTGAAAACCTCCCGATCGTCAGGTCTGCATATTTTGTGGAAAATGAAACAGCTGCATCCACTTCCTCATAATAATAATTCCCATCTCCTTTGTGTTCTACTCCAATGCCCTGCTCCGGGCAATCAATTTTCTTCACATCAAACACATTGCCCTGAACTGCATTATTCACACCGCAAAAAGAAAACCCGATATTGTCTCCGAGATAGCCGAATATATAACCTCCACCTGTAAGCCGCTGGTAGTTTTCTGCAAAGGTCGAGGTGTCACTGCTGTTGTAGTGATATTCCGCCTGGAATTTCGGCTCAAAGGAGATAAAACTCTCTCCTGAATAAAATTTATAAGGAAATTTCAGAAGCTGCCATTTCTCATTTTTAAACTGCGTAGTATCTACCTCTTCATCTGTAAAAAGGTCAATAAATCCTTCGATAAAATCAGCTGAAACTTCGCGAGTACTCAAGCTGTACTTTTTCTCATATGAGAATTCCTTCAGAAGATCATCGAGCTGCTCTTGCTCCGACTCAGAAAGCTGATAGTAATCGTCATGATCGTAAATATGCACCAGGTATTCACGAATATCGGTTCTTGGTATTGGTTTGATACCGTCGAAGTAACGTCCGGTCATTCCCTTTACCTGCATTCTCTCCAGAAAATCATACACATCACTGTCCAGAGGAACCAGCACAACCTGCGCAGAAATAGAGGTGCAGAAAAATGTAAAAAGCAATAACAAAATTAAGTTTTTTTTCATTGGCTTCAAATCCTTAAACATGTTAGCAACCTCAAACTCTACATATTTATTGTCAACAAAATCAATGCCCTTAAAATATTGTCATTCAATAAATTTTGGGGAGAAAAACATGAAAGTCCGGCCTTTTACAAAGGATGATAAGGATAGCTTGGTTAAGATGGTGAAATACTGTTTTAACATGTTGCAGAAGGATTCCGAGCACTACATTCAAGGAGCACTCAACTTCTGCAAGGGGTTCGTTGCGGAAGAAGGCGGGGTTGTGTTCTCTGCAATGTTCTACATACCTTTCCACCAGAATATTCACAATAAAAAATTTAAAATGGCTGGTATCAGTGGCGTAGTTACCATGCCGGAAGCGCGGAATCGTGGAATGGTAAGAGAGCAGTTTAAAGCCATGCAAAGGGATATGGTCGAGCAGGGATATCTTACTTCATGCCTGGAACCCTTCAAGCCAAAATATTATCAGAAATTCGGTTGGGCGAATGCTTCGAGAAGACTCCGATGCGCGATAAATGTCGAGGATATTGAGGCAGAAAAAGGTGGGTATGAGTTCATACGGATCGACAAACCCACTCCAAAACATTTTGATGCGATAGAGAAAGCCTTTGCATCGCACTACAATGGATCAACCTACAGGAGCATACATTTTTGGAAAGAAGAAATAATGTATCCGGGGGAAAATACAAAAGAACTTTTCTGCTACCTGATCAGGCATGCCGGAAAAGATGTTGCTTATGTCATATACAATTATCAAAAAATAAAAGATGAATTCGCTGTGAACATACATGTGCGAGATTATGGATTTATTAATTACAAAGGTGCAAATGGATTATTTGCACTTTTCAAAACACACAGAGACCAAGTAAGGGACGTGATCATCGGACTTCCCGAAGATTTTGATGTGTTTCATTTCGCTCCATGCAACCTTAATGCAATCTTCTGTAGATCTTACATGATGTTCAAGGTGGTTGATGTAAAAAATGCAATGCTTCACTACAGCATTCCCAAAGATATTGCCTTTGATTTTGAATTGCAGGTTTCGGACCCAATGATGGAAAACGAACGCCTCTCCTTTGCTTTCCAAATAGATAAAGGGAAAATAGGACTCATAGAAAAATCTGATCATATTTTGAGATGTTCTATCGATTCATTCTCGCGAATGTTCATCGGCAGGAGCTCGATTTATGACCTGATAACCTATGGTGAGGTTGAGATATCCGAAGAAATTATAAAATATATAGATAGATTCTTCCCGCGGGACATTGTGTTCATTAAAGACATGTTTTAAAAGGAGTTCCATGAAAAGCAAAGTATATTTCATAGATTTTCATACAACCTTTCAGCGCTCGATCTTTGATAAGATCGGAGATGCGCTCTCGCAGGCAGGATTTAAAAATACAATTCGGGAACATGACAAAGTTGCAGTAAAAATGCACTTTGGGGCAGAAACAAATTTCGGCGTGATCAATCCGCGCTATGTGCGATATTTTGTGGACAGAATTCTGGCACTCGGCGCAAAGCCCTTTTTGACTGACACAAACACTCTCTATGCCGGACAACGCGTTAACAGCGTGGATCATACCAACCTGGCAATACGGCACGGCTATACGCGGTCTGTGGTCAATGCACCTGTGATTATTGCTGATGGTCTTGTGGGACAAAGCGAAGAGGTTGTAAAGGTTGATACAAAAAAAACAAAAGAGGCATACATTGGAAGCGACATACATCATGCTGATGCGATACTTGCCCTCTCGCATATGACTGGTCATGAAGCGGCAGGATTTGGTGCTGCGATCAAAAATATCGGAATGGGATGTGCATCCCGAAAAGGGAAACTTGCTATGCACAGTACATCCCGACCGATTGTCAATCACGACAGGTGCGTTGGATGTGCGCGCTGTGTGCAATGGTGCCAGGTGAATGCGATCAGCATTAAAGAAGACGGCAAAGCACATATTGATGAGGATTTATGTACGGGCTGCAGCATGTGCATCTCTGTGTGTCCTTTTTCTGCGATAAGGATAAAGTGGAATACCGCGTCTGAATTCCTCAATACAAAGATCGCGGAATATGCCCATGCAGTGACGTCTCATAAAAAAAATAAGATGTTCTATGTGAACTTCCTGAATAACATTACGGAATTGTGCGACTGCGTGAATATTCACGGTGAATATCTTGTGTCGGACATTGGCATTCTCTTTTCAAAGGATATTGTTGCGATCGACAGGGCGTCCATCGATCTTATCAA
>JAVCDK010000101.1 GCA_030765865.1 Candidatus Celaenobacter antarcticus
GATGGTTGGTCTCCCCGGCGATACCCGGGAGCGATTTGAATATACCGTGGAAGAAATCATCAGAATCCGGCCTGATACTGTGAGAATCCATCCGACTATTGTGTTTAAAGATACCCTCCTGGCAAAAGCTTATCTTGAGGGTGAGTACAGGCCGCCGACACTGGACGACGCCGTTGAATTATGTAAACCTGCTCTGTTGAGATTTCAAGAAGCCGGTATACCTGTTATAAGACTGGGACTTCACACAACAAAGGAAATGGAGGCAGATAATAACATCATTGCCGGCCCATTTCACCCGGCATTCCGGTCGCTCGTGGAGGGAGCCATATTTCTGGACATGGCATCGGACCTTTTGAAGTCGGCAGATCTGACGGACAGGGATATTGTGTTTTCCGTGGCCCCCAAAGATGTGTCGAATCTGAGAGGCATGAAAAACCGGAATATCAGGATATTGAAGGAATCTTTCAACCTGACAGAGATACACGTCAAAGAAAACGAGAAACAGGAAAGATGGTCTCTAAAGATCAGTAACTGAAAAAATCAAGGAGAACTGCTGGAGCAGAAGCTTCATAAAGCTTTACCGATGAATGATTGATTGAAGAATATGAGATAAAGGCGATTAGAGAGTTATAAGAGTGTTTAAACAATTACATCAATATTGATGTTGACTAATTATGAAATTTACTGTAGAGCTTTACGAAACGAGTTTAGGGCGATGTCCTGTACTGGAGTTTCTCGACGATCTGAAGGAATCGAATGCTGATGATTTTGCAGCAGTAATGGCCGGTCTTTCTAAACTCCAAAGCAGGTATTATCACAGACAGCCCCTTTCAAAGTCTATTGGTGATGACCTTTTTGAGCTCAGACATGTAGGCAGGTTGAACTCACGCATCCTGTATTTTTTTGTAAAAGGGAAAAGAATTCTTGCTCTGCATGAAATTCGGAATAAGGCGAAAAAGATTGCCTCAAAAGATCGTAAAATTGCCTTGGATAGAAAACGTGATTGGCTGGAGAGAAATCCGACATGAAACGAAAAACCAATTTTGATAGATACCTTGAAGAACAGTTAAAAGATCCTGATTTTGTCAAACGCTACCAAACGGCCGGTGAGGCCTGGGATGTGGCTTTGCAATTAGCTGTCTTGCGTAAGAAAGTTGGTCTATCTCAAAAGGAGCTGGCCCGAAGAGCAGGAACATCTCAGCAGCAAATCAGCCGTCTTGAATCAACATCATACGAAGGCCATTCCTTGAGTATGTTGCGCAGGGTTGCTGAGGTTCTTGGGGCAAAGATTCACATAGATATTCAATTGTCTGAACATCCAAAACAAACACCCGTTGCTGAAGACAAGGCAATTTACGGAAATAGCGATTAAATATGGATTTAAGATATAAACCCATGGTCTTTACGGGACAAGTCGTTGCCATGTTTTCAAAGGATGAACATTCAAGTCACAATTACACATGCGGGTACAAAGAGGTTTGGGCACTGGCGGTTGGCTTAAAATACATTTAAAAAGATGCAGACCAATCTTTGAAATGGGAATCATATAATAACCGGGGAAGGTGAAGTCATGGAATCATATGAACAATACGAGAAAGAGTGCAAGAAAATAAGGAAAGAAAACGAAGCCCTGCTGTCTGCTTTTGAAACATGGCTCTCAAGTAAAAATCTTACCGAAAAAACTATTGATCGCCATATGTCGAACATAGACTTTTATATCAACAATTTTTTGCTGTATGAAGACGCCATTGAAGCCGCCGACGGAACGGATGAAATCGGAATGTTCCTCGGGTATTGGTTCATAAAGAAAGCAATGTGGTCGAATAAAGCAACAATCAAAGAAAATGCTGCCAGTCTGAAAAAGTTCTACCAGTACTTGTACGAGGATGGGAAGGTAACCAAAGATTCGCTGCAAGGTATGAAAGAAAGGATAAAAGAAGACATGCCTGAATGGCTTGCGACCATGGCGCGATATGCCGATCCGAGCATTGAAAGCATGGAAGAAGTGTGGGATATTTGAAATAACTCGTCCAAAATCGCGAGAATCGGGGAACACTACATATATTATTGCCTTTTTTCTTAGGGGAACAGATTTCTAAAATTTCAACTAAGCGGTTATCGGCGAGGTTGTCAAAACATGAAAAAGGAAACGAGAAAACAGATTACAAAAACATACACCAAATCCATTCCCGGCGATCTTATCGGCGATATTCGTTCGCTCATTGAAACTGCCAGGCATGATGTCGCCGTTACGGTTAACGCCGGCTTGACCATTCTTTACTGGCAGATCGGCAGCCGCATCCGCCAGGATATTTTGAAGGAAAAACGAGCGGACTACGGAAAGGAGATTGTCGTTACACTGTCACGACAATTAGCCGGTGATTATGGCAATAATTTTAATGAAAAAAATCTTCGCAGGATGATTCAATTTGCCGAAGTCTTCCCAGATAAAGAAATTGTCGTATCACTGATACGACAATTGAGTTGGACCCATTTTATCGCCCTTATCCCTCTCAAAGATGACCTCCAACGTGATTTCTACGCCGAGATGTGCAGGGTAGAGCGGTGGAGTGTTCGAACATTGCGAAAGAAAATTGATGGCATGCTTTATGAGCGCACCGCCATATCAAAGAAGCCCGAAAAACTAATCGAGAAAGATCTTGCCGCCCTGCGGGAGGAGGACAGGTTAACACCTGATCTGGTTTTCCGCGATCCTTATTTCCTCGACTTTCTTGGATTAAAAGATACTTTTAGTGAAAAAGACCTTGAAACGGCCATCCTCCGGGAAATGGAGAGCTTTATTCTGGAGTTTGGGGTCGGTTTTTCGTTTGTTGCCCGCCAAAAAAGGATCACAGTCGATAATGAGGATTATTATCTTGATTTGCTCTTTTTTCACCGTAAGCTCAAGCGGCTCATTGTCATTGAATTAAAATTAGGCAAGTTCAAGGCAGCTTACAAAGGCCAAATGGAACTATATCTGCGCTGGCTGGAAAAATATGAAAAGGAGCCCGGCGAAGAAACACCTTTGGGATTAATCCTCTGCGCCGGAAAAACAAGCGAACAGATAGAGCTATTACAATTGGATAAGAGCGGCATCAAGGTAGCCGAATACATGACCGAACTACCGAAACGTGAACTGCTGGAACAAAAACTTCACAAAGCGGTTGAACTGGCACGGAAACGGCTGGAGGCAAAACCTGCGTAGCGCAACATAGAATACAGAATACAAATAATGAAGTTGAGGAAACGGGTTATCATATAAAAATATAAGGAAAGAATTTATGCTTTTAGATAACGAAAATCAAAATTTAAAAGTTCATGAATGGATTGCAAAGTACACAGAAGAAGGCAACCTGAATATTGTAACCGGATATTTTACTGTTGGTGCGCTGGCCTATCTGTCAAGAACTGTAAATCAAAAGATCAAAGATTATCGTTTTGTTCTCGGCGATATAGTAAACTTTGATGCTGTCAAAGACAGAACCCTCGATTTAATCAATGAAAATATAACTGTCGAAGCAGCTCTGAGGCTCGACAAATTAGCTCAAGAAGCTGTGGAATTTCTCAAGCAAGATAATGTTGATGCCAAGACTTTGGAACCTAATTTTTGCCACGCAAAGGCATACCTTTTTAAACCTTCCGCAAATGATGACAGAAACAATTATTTTATTTCCGGAAGTTCAAACTTAACAGAAGCCGGAATCGGGCTAAAAGAAACAAGCAATATAGAATTGAATATTGCTGAGACAGGAAATAATAACCAGTATAAAGAACTGGCTGACTGGTTTGAAGGTTTGTGGACGAGCAAACAAGCCCACAAAGACAAAACTCTAATAGATGAAAACGATAAAAAATATACAAAGCCATTTAAAGAATATCTAATTGGAGAAATTGAAAAAATATTTATTAAATACTCACCAAAAGAGCTCTATTATAAAGTTCTTTTTGAATTATTTGGCAGCCAAATAGACAGTATCCACGATAATCCGGATTTTAACCGTCAGATTGGAAGACTTGAAAATACAGTTGTATATAATGCTCTGTATGACTTTCAGCAAAAAGGGGTTTTAAGTTTAATAAAAATGCTCCAGAAATATGATGGAGCCATTCTTGCCGATGCAGTGGGTCTGGGAAAAACATGGAGCGCTCTTGCCGTCATGAAGTTTTTTCAGCTTCAGGGAAGAGAGATTATTTTAACCTGTCCCAAAAAACTTCAACACAACTGGCGTCGTTACCTTCGCCATCAAAACTCCAAATTTGAAAAAGATGGATTTGAATATTTCATCAGATTTCATACAGACATGCAGATGGAACGGATGGAAAAATACATCGACCGGGCGGATAAACTTTTTACGGATGACAAACCGAAACTGATAGTAATTGATGAAAGTCACAATCTGAGAAATGACAAATCCCAGCGGTATAAATTCTTTGTTAATGAAATCTTGAAGCACAATCAGGACATTAAGGTCTTGATGCTTTCCGCAACACCAATAAACAATTCATTGAATGACATCAGGAATCAATTTAAACTGATGGTTCAAGGTAATGTTGATGGATTTAATGAATCTCTGGGAATCAGGAATATTGATTACACGTTTCGCACAGCTCAGAAAGCTTTTAACGAATGGCGGGAAGAACGCAATCCAAAAATTGGAGACTTCATTAAAAAATTACCTGCAAACTTTTTTACTCTTACGGATTCGTTAACTGTTGCCCGCACCCGAAAGATGATTGAAGGGCAACAGGCCGGTCTTGATTTTCCGGTCAAGGAAAAACCGGATAATATTTTTGTGACTCCTCGCCAGATGGGCAATTTTGAGAGTTTCGAGGAATTATTTGATCATTTTCCGCCGATGCTTTCCGGCTACCAGCCCGCATTCTATGTTGACGTTGATAAATCAGAAGATAAAGATATTCTTCATGATGAAAGATTGAGAGACCGTTTTCTTGTAAAAATGATGTACATATTGATGGTCAAAAGGCTGGAGTCTTCCTGGTTCTCCTTCTATTCAACTGTTGAAAAAATAATGAATCATCACCAGAATGCACTGGATAAAATCAAAGATTATCAGGAAACGAAAAAAGAGAACACAGTTGAGAATGGTTCAGAAATATCATTATTTGAGGAAGATGACTTAGAAGATGAAATAGCCGAATTGACTCTTGGCAAGAAGCGTAAAATAAATATTTCGGAGATTGATGCCGCCGGCAATTTAAACAAATACAAAAAAGACCTGAAAGAAGATATTGATGCGCTCAATGACCTTTTTACGAACATGCAACGCTTTGAAAGGGAATTAGGGAAAGAAACCATAAGGCCGAACAATTCTAAGAGCGCTGATGATAAGCTGGAAGTCCTCATCGAGAAGATAAACGAAAAGCGCAGGTCAGGCGCCAATGAAAACAATCAAAAGGTCGTGATTTTTACTGTTTACAGAGATACCGCGCAATATCTTTTCGACCAGCTTAAAGCACGGGGTTTCAGCAAAATAGCGCTTGTGAGTGGAAGTGGTTCCAGAACTGACGATTCTGATTCTGAAACAAAGAATTTCGAACCAATCCTGGAGCGGTTTACTCCTTTCACCAAATTGTTTAAAGAAAAAGAGTGGGACTTTGAACCAAGCTCTAAGGGTATTTCCGAAAGAGAAGCTTTTGGAGAGTGGATAAACTGGGTTTACCGGAATGATGAGAAAACCTATAGGCAAATCCAACAACCTGTCGATATTTTGATTGCCACCGATGTTTTAAGTGAGGGACAAAACCTGCAGGATTCCGACATGGTTATTAACTACGACATACATTGGAATCCTGTAAGAGTCATCCAGAGGATGGGGCGTATTGACAGGCTTGGTTCTCCAAACAGCCAAATATTCGGAATCAATTTCTGGCCGTCGAATAACATAAACTCTTATTTGAATTTGCAGGGAAGAATTGAACAGCGTATGGCAGCCATGAAACTGGCCGGTTCGGAAGTCAATCTCGAATTTTCTGATACGTTTGCCGAAATGGCAAGGGATGAGAATCTTGAAAACAAGATGAAGGCAAGAATGATGGAGCAGATGCAAACATCATGGGAAGACATAGAAGTAAGCGAGCATGGCCTGGGATTTGATGATCTTTCGTTGGAAAGGTACAGGCAGGATTTACTGGAAGAACTAAAAGCGGATCAAAAAAAATATGAACAAATGCCCCATGGCGTTTACACAGGCTTCAAAGCTGAAAAGGACGTTTGTCCTGATGATGGAATAATCGCGTTATTGGGCTATCCTGCAAGACCACCCAAAGCAACGGAGCACCAATACCAGACCTATGACTTAATATATATCGATATGAACGGGAACCCTGTTTTGCTGAATCAGAAAGAAGTGCTGGATGCCCTGGCTACACATAAAGAGAAGAACAGGTATGTACCGGAGGCCGTGGAAAAAGGTGAAGAACAGGCCATTGATGAACTTGTCCATTCGGTGAATAACTGGTTGCGAAGTCAGGCCGTTGAAGATGAGCAACAGGACGACGGCACAGTAAAAACCCGTATGGGCAGCAAAGCAAAAGACCTGCTCTCAAAAATTAAAAGCGGGGACAATGCAGCGATAAAAAGGGTAAAACAAAATATAAAGGTAGATGATAAATACAAACCGGATAATTTTGATCTGATAACATGGTTTCTGGTGAGTAAAGGCGAGGGTTAATATGCACCTGGACTATTTTGAGAATATTAACAATTTCTACCCGGCTTTAAAAACATTATTTGAAGATCTGAATATCCCTGTAAATTACATAGCAGAAGAACCCGCAAGGCCGCGGGACATTCTTTCAAAGACATTTCCGGCATTTGAGTTGATGGAAGATGTTTACTCCCTCGGGATGGTTGATGACGCCGCTTTTGAAGGAAACAAAAGCATAAACACTGATCAAATAAAAACCGATTACGATGGTCTTTTACTATTTGGTGTCACGCTAAAAGAGCGGGGCAACGGCTTGCTTCCCACCAGATCACAACTTGCCGAAATCACCCGCGCGTTCAACCGGGAATTTCACTACACGCCTGTCGTGGTTGTCTTCCGATATAATAAATATATTGCTTTTGCGAACACGGAAAGACAGAAATACAAACAGGAATGGCGCGAAGGTGAAAAAGCGAGAAAAGTTTCCCTGCTCCGAGATATACAAGTAAACAATCCTCACACCGGTCACCTGAAAATCCTTCAAGAACTGACGATTACCCGAACCGGCAGAAAAGCGGTTAATTCTTTTGATGGGCTTTATAAATACTGGCAGGAAGTATTTAGTGTCTCCTTACTAAACAAAAAGTTCTATGATGAACTTTCCAAATGGTATTTCTGGGCAGTGAAAGAAGTTACTTTTCCTTCAAAGCCTACTGTGGAAGATGAACACTTGAAAAAGATTGATCTTGCTACGCTTAGACAAGAACATAATGCCAAAAATATAATTCGTCTGCTTACACGATTTTTATTTGTATGGTTTGTAAAAGAAAAAAATCTGATCCCCGAAGAACTTTTTGATATTGACTATTTAAAAAACGAATTACTGAAGGATTTAAGTCCTGTACGCCATGAAGGGCTGTTTAAAGAAGCAAATATCGAGAGTGTTTATTACAAAGCCATCCTGCAAAATCTTTTCTTTGCATCCCTGAATTGCCCCATAGAGCCTTTGGAAAAAGAAGATAACCGGGAAAGAGGATTTCGCTTAAGAGACAATTTTGGTCAGCACAGAGATGCAAATTATTTAATGCGCTACAAAGATCAGTTTAAAAACCCTGAAAAGTTTTTAAAGTTGATCAATGATGTTGTGCCATTTCTAAATGGCGGTCTGTTCGAATGCCTGGATAATAAAACAGATAAAATCTATATTGACGGGTTTTCGGATAATCTGGTGAAACCACATCAACTGATTGTGCCGGATTATCTGTTTTTCGGATTTGATCAAGAGGTTGATTTAAGTGGGGTTATTGGAATCAAGACCAAAGAATATGAAAAAGCCCATGTTAAAGGGCTAATATCTATTCTTGAATCCTACAAATTCACCATTGCCGAAAACACCCCCATTGAAGAAGACGTGGCTCTCGACCCGGAACTATTGGGCAGAGTATTCGAAAATCTGCTCGCAAGCTACAACCCGGAGACCCAAACAACCGCCCGCAAACAGACGGGCTCTTTCTATACACCAAGAGAGATTGTCAATTACATGGTTGATGAAACCCTGATTGCTTATCTTAAAAACAGTGTGAAAAATTGGGATATTGAAGCGGATGAGCTGGACAGACAGCTTCATGCCCTGCTTTCTTATGATAATACAAATCCGTTTGCTGAAAATGATAACTTGCAGAAACAAATTATCCATTCCCTGGACAATTGCAAAATTCTTGACCCTGCCTGCGGCTCAGGCGCTTTTCCCATGGGGATATTGCAGAAAATGGTGCATATTCTGCAAAAAGTTGACCCTGAAAATAAATGCTGGCAGGAACTGCAATTAAACAAGGCGGTGAAGGAAACTGAAGGCGCTTTTACCATCACGGATAAGAAAGAGAGAGAACGTAAATTAATCGAAATCAATGATGCCTTCGATGAAAAAATTAACGATCCGGATTATGCCAGAAAACTGTTTTTAGTCGAAAACTGCATTTATGGTGTGGATATCCAGGAGATTGCCGCGCAAATTTCCAAACTGCGGTTTTTCATTTCACTGATAGTTGACCAGAAAGTAGATAAATCCAAAGAAAACTTTGGTATCAGAGCCTTGCCCAATCTTGAAACCAAATTTGTGGCCGCCAATACATTGATCGGCATTGATAAACCAGAGGCACAGGGTAACTTGTTTGAATCTACGGAGGTAAAAGATTTAGAACAAGAATTAAAAAATGTAAGACACCGGCTATTTTCGGCAAAATCTCCCGCTACAAAAAGAAGATTGAGAGATAAAGACAAAGAAATACGTGAAAAAATGGGGGAATTGCTTGTTGAAAATGGCTGGGCTAATGAAACAGCAAAACAGCTTGCCAGTTGGGATCCTTATGATCAGAATGCTTCGTCTCCTTTCTTTGATCCGGAGTGGATGTTTGATATCAGGGATGGATTTGATATTGTGATTGGGAATCCACCGTATGGTGTGTCAATAAAAGAATCGGATAGAAAAAACATTTTATTACATCTTCCTAAAGTACCTGATTACGAAATTTATTACTTTTTTATTGAAGTATCTAAGAAAATTCTATCAAGCGAAGGTGTGCTGTCATACATAGTTCCAAATACATATTTGTTCAATGTTTTCGCTGAAAAGTATCGCGCTGAAATTTTAGATTACTGGAATGTCGGCTCAATCATAGATTTTACTAACTATTCATTATTTGAAGGCGCAACAATTCGGAATTCGGTTTTCGTTTTCAATCATTTCGGTGAAACAGATAATATTAAGTATTTGCCTACCGATAATGAGTATTTAAGATTACACGATTTTATAAATCAAGAGTTTAAAATGTTGAACCGATCCCTATTAAGCAGCGTTTCTCAAAATTGGGCCTTAGCGTTTAAATTGCCCCAAAACGTGATTAATGCAGTTGCTGAAATTAAAAACTCTTCTAAGCCGCTAAATTCCTTTTTCCCAGATTTTTCTCAGGGTTTAATTGCTTATGATAAGTATCAAGGCCAAGATTCAAAAATAATAGAAACAAGGGCTTATCATTTCAAAGAATACCGCGATGGATTAAAAAAATGGCTTTGGGGAGAAGATGTAATAAAATATAAAGTTGAATGGAACGGAAAGGAATATATTGATTATTGTAAAGGAATCGCAAATCCAAGAAAGCCAAAATACTTTAAAAAGCGAAGAATGTTGATAAGAGAAATAACTAACCCATCAATCTATTCGGCAATAACCGAATCTGAATCATATAATGATCCTGCTATAATAATTGTACTTGAATCAAAGTATTCTTTAGAAGCAGCATCAATGATTTTGAACTCTAAGTTGGGTTCTTTTTACCATTTTAATGCTTCTCCAAAAGCTACGAAAGGCGATTTCCCAAAAATTTTAGTTAAAGACATTAAAGAGTTTCCAATAACGAAAAATATAACTACGATTAACGTTAGTTTTTTCAAGCTTATTTATGAGTTAGCTTCTACACCAATTGCCTCAACCTTTTATGAATCCATTTTTACCATCATTGATGCTCTTGTCTTCCAACTCTACTTCCCCGACCACATGAAAGAAAAAGAAATCGACATCCTGAAATTTGTAGAGCAGGATTTAAAAGAGGTGTTAGGTGAAGATGATTTTGAGCAACTGCCGGACGAGCAAAAAGAAAATGTAATTGAAGAACTCCAGAAACGCTGGTCAAATCCTGACAGCGAGATTGTTAAACGAATGAACAGCTTTGCGGAGAAAAGCCCAGATATTTTAAAACCGATACTGGAGAGTAAATAAAACAGCTTTCGCTGTCCATGATTGGAGTTGCGAAATTTGATGATGGGGAATAAGGTTCATTTAAGTGAATGGAAGGAAGGAATGGTATGATAGACGTTAATGATTGCCGAGAAGATAATTTCGACTCTATTCCAATTGATGCTTTCTGGAATACTGGAAAAGAAAAAGAGTTGAAAATGCACCGGATTCACGCCTATCCAGCAAAGTTTCCTGCTTTTATCACGACCAAAGCTCTTGGGTTTGCAAAGCAAAACAATTTAGATGCAAAAAGAATTGCAGATGTATTTTGCGGTTGTGGCACGGTAGCTCTCGAGGCCAAACGAAACAATATAAACTTTTGGGGATGTGACGTTAATCCCGTAGCTACAATGATAGCCAGGACGAAAAGTCATAAATATCAACCTCAGCGTTTAAAAAGATATTATAACGCAATTCTTGAAGTATTCACTAAATCGGACAATGAAGACTCCTCTTATAAACAGGCAAATGAGCGACTCAAATACTGGTACGGCAAGAAACAGTATGAGGACTTGTCACGTCTGAAATTCGCAATCGGAGATACTGTTCCCTCAAATAGCAGCTACAGCCTATTCTTTTTGTGTGCCTTTTCGAACATTCTCAAACCGACGTCACGCTGGTTGACAAAATCAATTAAGCCTCAAATAGACCCTAACAAAGAACCTGCCGATGTAATTTCGGTTTTCAAGGAACAGTGCCATTTCATGATGATTGCCAATAAAGAAAGCGATGCTGCGTGGCATGCAAAAAATGAAATAGTCACGGGGAATTTTCTTGATGCTTCAATTAAGCACCCGACAGTGGATATGATCATTACCAGTCCACCTTATGTAACCTCATATGAGTATGCAGACCTCCATCAATTATCATCGTTATGGTTAGGCTATACAGAAGATTACCGCGAACTTCGTAACGGCTCGATAGGAAGTCTTTATCACGTATATAACTTCGACAAGGAACTAAAACGCCTTAACAATACTGGCACCGAAATAGTCTTCAGATTATTGAGTCAGTATAAGTCAAAAGCCCGAGCCGTGGCAAAGTATTTTCTTGACATGCAGAATGTCGCAAAAGCTTGTTTTTCGATGCTTTCCGATAATGGGATTGCACTTTTTGTTATTGGAAACACAGAATATAAAGGGGTCAGAATAGATAATGCGCGTCATCTATCAGAGTCGCTACAGAATAGCGGATTCAGTCAAGTATTTATTACAAAACGCAAGATTACCAAAAAAATATTAACACCTTATCGAGACGAGACTGGTAGATTCACTACGGATGGTGGTGGAAGGAAAGTGTACAGCGAAGAGTTTATCCTGATCGGGAGGAAATGATGTCAGCACCTAAAGAACTAAAAATACGCCCCTATGCCCGGCTGTTGACCATGCTTGGAGATCAGCTCATTAAAAATGAGCGCATTGCTTTGATTGAACTGATCAAGAATTCCTATGATGCCGATTCGCCTTGGGTCAAAATCTCATTTGACGATTTTACAGAAGATTTCAAATTCACATCTAAATCTAAGATTATTATAGAAGACGCCGGTTGTGGAATGAATGCCGAAATAATCGAGAAGCACTGGCTTAATCCTGCCACTCCGGAGAAGAAACGACGAAAGGCAATAAAACAAACAACTCAAAAAGGCCGAGTCATTCAGGGAGATAAAGGTATTGGCCGGTTCTCTATTCTGAAACTTGGTAGTAAAATCGAGATTATTACCAGGGCGGCAGGTGAGCAGGTAGAACATGTCATCGATTATGACTTCTCCAAGTATGATAGTGACTTCCTTATCGAGGACGGACAGGAAAAAGATCTTTTCATTGACGATCTCAATGTATATCTTGCCACTCGTACACCCGAAGTTATCATCAAAGGATCAACTGATTTAGGGGAACGAAAACTTAAACGCCCACCTCAAGGAACCCGCATTGAAATATCTAACTTGAAAGGCAGTTGGTCAGAGAATAAGCTAAAAGATGTTTACAGAGACATCTCAAGGCTCCAATCCATTTTTGCTGAAAAGGTTAACAAACTAAAAGACAACAACTGGAACACAGACTTTGAAGTCATAATATACAAAGACGAAAAACCACAAAGATTTCAGGAAGAATACTTGGAAAAGTTAAATTTTCTCCTCGATGAAAGATCTGTTTTTCGGATTGAAGACGGTGTGTATGATGAATATAAACAGGAGTATAGGTTTAATCTAAACGGTATACCCAAATGTTTTAAACTTACTGATTCCAGAATAAGTGGGAAAGATGTTTTTAAAAAGCGCTTTGGCAAAGGGGGCAAAGAACTTAAAAATCGGGCAGCAGGAAAAACAGAATGTGGATCATTCGCGTTTGGTTTCTTCGTATTTGACTTTGGTGCAAATGTGCCAGCAAAATATAAACTGGATCCAAAGGATAAGGAGATTATTCGGGACCACCGTATTTATCTTTATCGCGATGGAATTCGTGTTTATCCCTATGGTGAGCCAGATGATGACTGGTTAGGCATAGATATTCACAGAGGTACTGTCAGCGCAGCACACTTTTTAAGCAATGACCAAGTTGTTGGTTATGTAAACATAACACAACTGCAGAATCCAAAGTTAAAGGATAAAACAAACAGGGAAGGTCTCATTGAGGAAGGCAATGCAACCGACGACTTCATTGCCCTTTTAAGAACCATATTAAGGTATATACGGGCACATGACTATGCCCGATACCGTCTTGACATACAAAGCAAGGCCGCACAAGACATATTTCGAACTGAGCAGGTTCAGAGAGAATTTGATAAACTGAAGGAAGTAATCAAGGACAATAAAAAAGCCAGGGATTTGGTCTCCAAAGCGGAAAAAGCATACAAGGCCGAACACCATTATTTGGTACGTCGTGCAGAGACTACGGAAGATTTGGCTGGAGTTGGGCTTTCTGTTGAAACTACATCACATGACATAATGGCCATTATGGGGAAGGCCCTAATAGGCATAGACGGATTAATTCGAGAGGTTATGCATGAGAACTTAAACCAAGACAAATTACAAAAGGAATTGGAGTCACTCCGCGGAATGCTCTCGTTTATCGAGGCACAACTTAAGGATATCCAACTTCTCTTCAAATCATCTAAACAGCGACGGAAAAACATAAAAATCAGAGAAGTTGTTGAGAAAGTAGAACTTATTTATCGTCGACTCCTGAAAAAGGGAAACATTAACCTATCTATCCAGACACTTGGATCACCCCTGGTTGCAAAAACGACTGATGCGGTATTGCTGCAGCTTCTCCTCAATCTTTTTGACAATGCGGTTTACTGGCTCCAGCAAACATCAAAAAAGGGAAAGCAACTCGAAATTCTTCTGGATGGCAACAATGGACAGCTGATTTTTTCCGATAACGGACCGGGAGTACACACGGAAGATGTACCTTACATATTCGAACCCTTTTATTCTGGGAAGGGAGAGGAAGGCCGAGGCCTCGGTTTATACATTGCCAGACAACTTCTCGAACGACATGATTATTCAATTGATTTGGCAGAGTTGAAGTCCGAGAAGATTTTGCCTGGTGCCAATTTTGTAGTGAACTTTGTTGCGGAGGATAAATAAATGGACACGGCAAATCTTTTCAGAGGAATCGCAGTTGTTATCGATGATGAAATTGGCAAGGACGATGCCAACATCAATAACCTGATATTACAGATAAAAAAGAAAAATATGCCGTATCTAACATATAAGGAGCTGCCTGACGACAGCATTATTGATAATTTTGAAGGTATATCATTTCTTCTTCTTGACTGGAAGCTACAGGCAGGAACCCTTGATGAATTCGTAACTGAAGGTGTAACTGCTCCCGACACGATTAGGCAGTTTGGTATCGATGAAAATATTGCATTTCTTAAGAAGCTAAGAGAATCTTGCTTCATACCTGTATTCATCTTTACTAACGAAAATAAAGAAAACATTATCCAAGTTTTAAAAGATAATGACTTATTTCAGGAAGGCAAGCCAAACTACATCTTCGTAGAGAGAAAGAATGATTTAACTGGTCATACAAAGCTGTTCAAAAAAATTGATGATTGGATTCGAAAAACGCCTTCAATTTATGTTCTTGCTGCTTGGGAAAAAGTATATAGGTCGTCTAAAACTAAACTCTTTCATGATTTTTATAATTTAAGCCCGTCTTGGCCTAATATTCTCTGGAAATCTTTTGCGGATGATGGGGTTAATATGTCTTTGGAATTGGGAGAAGTGATCACGCGAAACCTTTACACACGAATGAATCCATTCTCGTTTGATGAGAAAATTCTAAAAAAACATAGGGGCACACCCCCTGATAAAAACGAAGTGCGAAAAGTACTTGAGGGAGAACGTTTTATAAAAGCAGAAGGCCTTCATAAGGATTTTATTGCAACGGGAGACATATTCAAAATGTCTGGTGGCAAGTTCTTATTAAACATCAGACCAGATTGTGATTGTATACCAGATAGGAGCATTGCTGAAGGGGGAGCTGACGATGTAAAGTTGTATCTTCTTCAAGGTTCTAAGATTACTGTTGCTAAAGAAAAAAAGGCATTCCGTAAAAAATACGGGAACTTCGAAGAAGCGGATAACCAATCCATCATATTCAATATAATAGACGGAAGAACATACGATTTCAGATACAAGGATCTTATTATCAAGAACTGGTCTGAAATAAAAGACCGACGTATTGGGCGACTCCTTCCGCCATACATCACACGCATTCAACAGCGTTATGCCCTTTATTTACAGCGGCAGGGGCTTCCACGTATCCCGGAGATAGCGGTTCTTGATGATTAAGAGGAAGGGCAGCCACACATTAAATATTAAGTAATGGTTGTTGCACGATGAAATCCAGCAAAATTGACCTCCTCATACAATACGCAATTTTAATTGCCGGTCAGGAAGATGACTATCTTGACCGCCAGCTTGGTCCAATCCACTTGATAAAATACGTCTATCTGGCGGATTTGGCACAAGCTGAGCGTAATTGCGGTGAGACTTTTACAGGAATTGCCTGGCAGTTTTATAAGTTCGGCCCCTGGTCTCAAGCAGTCAACGAGCGCATTGAACCTGCTCTCGCTGCAATTGGAGCAAACAAAAAATCATTTCCCAGTGACTTTGACGACAAAAATGAGTGGGTTAGGTGGCAGATTACAGATAATCGTTTGCTGGACGATATAGAACGACAGTTACCTTTTCCTGTTACATCGCGCCTTAAAAGAGATATTCATAAGTTTGGTCAAGATACGCCTTCGCTGTTAAGTTACGTCTATCGAACTTCTCCAATGCTTTTAGCTGCTCCGAATGAGTATCTTGATTTCTCCCATCTGAATCAAAAAAGCGAAGTCATAAAACAGCCTTTGCCGCTAAAGAAAGAGAGCTTGACTGCCAGGGAAAAGAAAAAATTCAAAGAAGGGATGCAGAAAATACGTGAAAAGAACATCGTAAGGCAGTCCGCTGGTCGCCGGAAAACACAACTCGTAAATCCTGTTCCGAATCCTAAATACGACGATGTCTATTATGATGGGTTGAAGTGGCTTGACAGCCTTGCCGGCCCCCCACTACCTGAAGGGGAAAAAGAAGCCCTTTTTTCCGATTCTGTCTGGAAGTCAAGTAGTAGAAGAGGCGAAGATGTTTCCTGATGACTCGGTCCAATCCATTATTACCCCTTCTTTGTGGTGGGAAGAAACTGAAACAAAAAACTTGGAAAGGGGTTGCCTTGTTTATGCATTTATACCTCACGTTGACCAAGTGCCTTATACTATAAAACCTGTCGGAAGATCACAGGCGGAACGGCATGACAGCGCAAAGCTGGATATTGCTCCATTGAGGATGAAAGACAGGCGCAAAAAAGAAGATTTACCTGTAGCTGCAATGACGCTTCATGATAGTGAGCTGTGGGCAGCTTATAGGGCAAAGAAACGGGTGTGTCTTGTATTGGGGAGTGCTGTCCCAGCTGTAGACAATAAGTTAAGATTTGGTATGCCGAAGAAATCGACGGCGCCAACTGTGATTGTTGCACCCTATTATGGTTCTGACCAAGATGGCACACGGGCCGGATATAACCCTGAGCTTGTTGAGCGAATACGACACGCAGAATATCCGCAATTTTTTTGGGATAAACTTCCTATTTCCGGGCCGAAAGAGTCAATATTGAGACTTGATCACATTCAACCTGTTGGGACACAATCCAATTCATATGAGCTGGCCAAATATAAGCTGAGCGAAAATGCGATGGAGCTCATGGATGATTTACTCAAATGGCTCATTTGGGGTGGCGTCCCTGCAGACAGCCTCATTTTAGATTACAGAAAAGAAATTGAATCTACTTTTGGCTAACATATACCGTGTAATTGGTGTAATTACGTAGAGGGTAATGGAGGCATAGCATGATTGTATCACGATTGATTTTGAAGAACTGGAGAAACTTCAGGAATGTAGATGTTAACCTGCGGGAGCGTCAGTTTCTCGTTGGCCCGAATGCATCGGGAAAATCAAACCTCCTGGAAAAGATAGTGAAAAATAGTGACAGCGACTATTTTTTACACAGGCGGGCTTCCCTTCACGCCGGCAGCACAACTTTACGAATCTCAATACCGTAAGTAAAAGAGCTGCAAGAAAAAAGAGGGGCCAATAGAACTCGATCGATAAGTATTGAGGATATTCCCTGGAGGGCCGATGGAAGTCAATATCTCCGATTTAACCTGGGACCAGTTCATCTATCCGAGAGGAAACAAGAGCGAAAAGACCATCAGCTCCTATGTTGAAGCGCTTGAGATCGGGGCTCAATTTCCGCCAATCAGGATTCAAAGGGTTTTTAACTATGCCGATGGCAATGAAACAACAGTCCAGTCTGCCGGCAGGCATGAAGCGACTGTAATTGTAGATGGCATCCATCGCTGGTTTGCGTTTAAGGAAAAAGGGATCAAGAAGATTGCGGCCGTTGAATGGAAGGACAAACCACTCGATTACGAGAAAAACAAAACAGCGCTTCTCCTTGAATCAGCCAAATGCAATACCAGCCACGGTGATCGTTTAAGCCCAGGCGATAAAAAGCGAATCGCCCGGGATATACCCACTTCAGATCCGGAATGTAAGTGGACTGAATTGGCCCTGGCAGAAAAACTCGGGGTAATCCAGCAGACCGTCAATACCTGGATTTCAGATATAAGAGGACGGCAGAAGGCAGGTCGAAACACTGTTATCCTCCGGCTGAGCCACCTTGGATGGTCCCCTGAAAAAATCGCGGAAGCGGTGGCTTTAAGTCGAACCCGGACATCGGAAATTGTCGGAAATGCCAATTTTGGCAAAATCGACACTTTGCTTTCCGAAGGTCATGATATGGATTACATTGCCAGTCATTATCAAATGGATCTTGCGCTGGCCTGGTCCTTACGTTTGGAAAGAATGACCGATCAGGAGAGGTTCAAAGAGCTTGGCTGGGGATTGCGTACATGGGATCAATGGAATTTTAACGAATGTGATGAACGCTTCGGAGACGACTGGCCCGGCAGGATACCGGCCCAGCTCGTCGCACATACACTGTTCTATTTCACAAAACCCGGTGACCTGGTTCTTGATCCAATGGCAGGCGGTGGAGTTGTCTCTGATGTATGCCTTCTCTTTGAGCGAAAATGTCAATCTTTTGATCTTGCACTTATGGATAATCGACCGGAGATCCAGCGCTACTATTGGGACCCCCAAAATTGGACATGGCCTGTAACAAAAAAGGAGGATGCAGAATAAGCGTATTCTCGGAACTGTTGGAAGAACCCTGCTGATCGCAAAAAGATCGTAATGGAGTCGGGAAGATCAGGGGACAGGATATATAATCAAGCTACCGGGTATCTTTAAAAGCAATGAACGCCCCAAGGGGCGGGGAATTAACCCCAAGAGGTATTAAACCAAAGAAAAGAGGAGACGATTATGACGGAGAATAAAACAGAACAACCACATAAGCTTTCAATGAGTAATACAAAACAGGAAATGCTCAAGACCTATAATGCGCTCTTAAAACAGCTTCAGGAAAAGAAAGAGGAGGAACTGAACCCGGAACAGAAGGTTGAGGAGAAAAAAGCGAAGGAGATTCTTGATGTCGCCAGTTCTCTGTCATCCGAGGGTGTTGTAAAAGGGATCAGCAGCCTCAAGCTCGACATGAGTAAAATGTTGACTCAGATTTCAGATAAGCTGGAGGACGAGGTGATCAGGCTGAATGGTGTCCAGAAGGCTATTGATATCAAGGATGAAGAGTTAAAAGAGCTGTTTGAGATAGAAAAATCAGCGGCTACACTGGCTGCACTTATAGAAGCTCAGAATCAGAAGCGACAGGAATACGAATCCGAGATGACCCAGAGGAAAGGGGATTTGACACAGGAAATTGAAAAAACTCGTACAGAATGGGAAATAGAAAAAGAAAAGTATGAAATGGAAACAAGGGAACAGAACTCTGCTGAAAAGAAGAAACGTGAACGAGAGAAGGAAGAATTTCAGTATACCTTCAAGAGAGAACAACAGCTTCTAAAGGATGAATTTGAGGACGAAAAAGCGAAACTTGAAAGGGAAATTCAGCTTAAGAGAGAACAGATGGAAAAGGATCTGGCAGAGAGGGAAAAGGCGATAAGCGAAAAAGAAGGAGAACTGAATGAACTGCGGCAAAAAGTGGACGCACTTCCCAAGGAACTCGAAACGGCCGTCAATAAAGCCGTGAAGGAAACAGCCGAAAAGATTACTACAGAAGCCACCAACAAAGAACAATTGCTGAATAAAGGATTTGAAGGTGAACGAAGTGTGTTTACTACCCGGATCGAATCTCTTGAAAAAACGGTAAAAGAACAGACTGAACAAATCTCAAAACTTTCCGGGCAGCTCGAAAAATCATACCAGAAGGTAGAGGATATCGCAGTCAAGGCGATAGATGGTTCTTCTAATCTAAAATCGCTTGCGAATTTACAGCAGATGATGGCAGATCAGTCGAAGAAACAAGAGTGATAGACAAGGAGTCAATTTTGTTTAAATCAGGTTTTATAGGAATCATAGGAAAGCCAAACGCGGGAAAGTCCACTCTCATGAATTTCATGGTGGGTGAAAAGGTAGCGATAACGACCCGTAAGCCCCAGACAACCAGGAACAGGATCATGGGGATCAAAAATACCGAGGTGGGTCAGTTCATCTTTCTGGACACCCCGGGGATACACAAGGCAAAAACGCCGCTCAACCGCCAGATGGTATCGGCCGCAATGAGCGTCTTTAGTGATGTGAATATGCTGCTTCTGCTTGTCGATGCCGGGACACCGATCGGTGAAGACGATAATTTTATCGTAGAATTACTCAAAAAGACGAAACTACCCGTCGTGTTGGTGATTAACAAGATTGACCTGATCGACAAGGAAAAGCTGTTGCTGTTGATTGACAATATCAAAAACATTTACACATTTAAAGAGATTGTGCCCATCTGCGCGCTGAAGGGATTCAATGTTGACAGGCTCCTGGATATAATATGGAATATCCTGCCGGAGGGACCGCAGTATTTCCCCGGTGATATGATAACGGATCGTTCCGAAAGATTTTTAGCGGCTGAGATAATCAGGGAAAAGATAACCATATTGACGCACAAGGAAGTGCCCTACTCAACCGCCGTCATAGTTGAGTCTTTCAAGGAGAATGAGGCAAAGGGTCTGATACATATACAGGCAGCTATAAATGTGGAGAAAGACTCCCAGAAAGGCATTATCATCGGCAAGAGGGGCGGCATGCTGAAAAAGATAGGAACCGCCGCGCGGCTGGAGATGGAGAAGTTTTTCAGTACCAGAATATACTTGGAGCTGTTTGTCAAAGTGCAGAAGGACTGGTCACAGAACCCGAGAATGCTAGGAGAATTCGGATATCCGAATGAATAGGGGATAAACATAAATGAAACCAATAGTAGCAATCGTAGGCAGACCGAATGTCGGAAAATCAACGCTGTTCAATCGGCTGTCTGAAAAAAGGAAGGTTATCGTTATAGACCAGCCCGGCGCCACAAGAGACAGAAATTACACAGATTCCAACTGGAACGGCAAGACATTCATGATAATCGATACTGGGGGATTTGAACCCGTGACCAGTGAAAGAATGTTTATACAGATGCGCGAGCAGACAAACCTGGCCATCGAGGAAGCCGATGCCATCATTTTACTTATGGATGGGCAGGAGGGTCTCACCCCCTCGGACATTGAGATTACAGATCTGCTCAGGAAAACAAAAAAGCCCGTCTTCTACGTTGCAAACAAGATAGACAATCTCCGGCAGGAGAATCTGGCATTCGATTTTTACAGGCTGGGTGTAGATCGGATCTATTCCATATCATCCCAGCACGGTCTCGGGGTAGGCGACCTGCTGGATGACGTCGTAGAGCACCTTCCGGAAATCCCTGTTGAAGAAGAAAAAGAGGAAAGGATAAGAATAGCCGTAATTGGAAAACCCAATGTCGGGAAATCCTCACTGATAAACAAGATCCTTGGCTATGAGCGTACGATAGTCAATCCCATACCCGGAACCACGAGGGATTCGGTGGACACCGCCTTTGACCTGAATGACAGAAAATATCTCCTGATAGACACTGCCGGAATAAGGAAAAAGAGCAAGGTCAGTCTGAAGATGGAGAGATACAGTGTTATAGAAGCAATAAAGACGCTTGACCGCTGTGACATAGCCCTTATTATGATAGACGCGCAGGAGGGTGTCACTGAGCAGGATACAAAAATAGCAGGTCTGGCTTATGAAAGGGGCGCGGCCTGTATTATAATCCTGAATAAATGGGACCTTATTGAAAAGGACAATTCCACGATCGGCAAGCATGTAATGCATGTAAAAGACAGCCTGAAATATCTGGACTTTGCACCCATAATCACAGTATCGGCACTTTCCGGGCAGAGGTTGACAAAGGTATTCGACCTTGTTGACCATGTTTATGATCAGTATACAAAAAGAGTTTCTACCTCTCTCTTAAACACAAAGCTTGCGGAATTTACCGAAAGGCTTTCTCCCCCACGCTACAGAAACAGGCCCAATAAAATAAACTACGCAACCCAGATATCTGTAAAACCGCCCACATTTGTGTTTTTTGTTCGCGAAGCAAAAGCTGTATATTTTTCCTATGAACGCTTTCTGGCCAACAGAATACATGAAGAACTGGGTTTTGAAAATACACCTGTCAGGCTGATTTTCAGAAAGAAGGGGTCGGAACGCTGAAAGGGGGGAATCTAAAGGCCGAGATATGCCTTCTTTACCTCTTCATTGGCAAGGAGATTCTTTGAGGAATCCGTGAGTGTTATACGGCCATTCTCCATGACGTAACCTCTGGCAGCTACCTTGAGCGCAAGGTTTGCGTTCTGTTCCACGAGAAAGATGGTCGTGTTATTCTCCGCGTTTATCTTGCTGATTATCTCAAATATCTTTTTAACAATAAGTGGGGCAAGTCCCAGCGAAGGTTCATCAAGAAGAAGGAGCTTCGGCTTAGCCATAAGCGCCCTCGATATGGCAAGCATCTGTTGTTCTCCTCCGCTCAATGTACCCCCCGCCTGATGGCGCCTCTCCGCAAGGATGGGGAAAAGATCGAAGATATATTCCATATCCCTTTTTATTTCCGACTTGTCATTTCTCAAGAAGGCACCCATATCAAGATTCTCCGCGACCGACAGATAGGGAAAGATACGACGCCCTTCGGGCACCTGACAGATTCCAAGTGAAACGATCCTGTCCGGCTCCATACCGGTTATCGGTTCACCCATAAAAAATATCTCACCCGATCTCGGAGGAACTATACCGGAGACAGCCATGAGTGTTGTGGTTTTCCCGGCTCCATTCGCTCCTATAAGGGTAATTATTTCCCCTTCTGCAACCTCTATGGTAACACCCTTCAACGCCTGAATATTCCCATAAAAGGTTTGTATGTTCTTAAGCTTAAGCATCAGCCTCTTCTCCGAGATAGGCCTTTATTACGACAGGGTTGTTCCTTATCTCCTCGGGAGTGCCCTGCGCGATCTTCTTGCCGTAATCCACAACAAATATCCTGTCGGACAGGCTCATAACAAGTTTCATATCATGTTCTATGAGGAGTATCGAAATTCCTTCTTCGTCACGAATCTTTTTTATCAATTCGTCAAGTTCTTGTGTCTCGTTGGGATTCATACCTGCGGCAGGTTCATCCAGGAGAAGCAGAAAGGGCTCCGTGGCCATTGCCCTGGCTATTTCAAGAAGCCTCTGCGCCCCATATGGAAGGTTTTTGGCAAACTCATCTACAAACTGAGCAAGTCCTATTTTTTCCAGGATGTTATAGCTGTCTTCCACCGCCTTTTTTTCTTCCCTCATCGTTGATCCGCCTCTCAGTATGGCGCCCAAAACGCCCGCGTGCATGCGGCAATGACGTCCGATCATTACATTCTCAAGAACTGTCATGTTGGGAAATAAACGGATGTTTTGAAAGGTTCGGGCCAGACCTTTTTCGGTAACCTTGTTCGGTTTCAGACCATTTATTCTCTCCAGCCTGTCCCTGCCCTGCGCGAATATGAGCACATCACCATCTGTGGGGGGGTATATTCCCGTTATACAGTTAAAGAAGGTGGTTTTCCCGGCACCGTTGGGACCGATAAGCGCGACGATCTCATTCTTACCGACATCCAGATCCAGATCATCAAGCGCCCTCAGACCCCCGAAATTCATGCCAAGATTTTGAACTTTTAATACAGGTTCCATATTCTTTTAGCTTTTATCAGCTTTCTTTATACCTTCAAATTTATATGTACGACGCACATTGGGTATAATTCCGCCGGGACGAAAGATCATCATTACAACGAGCAGAGTGCCAAATGCCAGCATCCTGTACTCAGAAAACGCGCGCAGATATTCAGGCGTAAGTATCAGCACAAGCGCACCGGCAATAACCCCGATGATCGACCCCATTCCACCCAGCACAACGATACAAAGAACCATGATTGATTCCCAAATGGTAAAACTCGCGGGATTTACAAAGGTGGTTTTTGCGGCAAACATAACTCCGGCCATACCTGCCCATGTTGCTCCGAGGGCAAATGCCGTCAGTTTGGTTTTTGCCTTGTCGATCCCCATGGCCTGACAGGCGATCTCATCCTCCCTGAGTGCGATCCACGCCCTGCCGATTCTGGAGTCCTGCAGACGGTTCACCACAAAAATAGTAAAAAGACACAGGACAATCATTATGAAATAGATATATATCGTATAGCCGTGAACCGAGAGATTTATTCCGAACAGGGGAGGTCTCGGAATATTTGCTATACCGCTAGGTCCGAAAGAAAAGTCATTCCAGTTTTCCAGAATAATACGTATGATCTCACCAAATCCCAGCGTAACGATGGCAAGATAATCTCCGCGGAGCCGGAGAACAGGAAACCCTAACAGTATTCCAAAGGTAGCACCCAGAGCACCTCCTATGGGAAGCGCTATCCAGAAGCTGAGTCCGAAATGGTAATTCAACAGGGCGTAGGCATAAGCGCCCACGGCATAAAAGGCGACATATCCCAGGTCAAGAAGACCCGCGAGGCCCACAACAATGTTAAGACCGAGACCAAGCATAACGTAGATCAACGCCGTTACCATGATAGTGGTCTGATACATTGAAAAAATGAAAGGGAAAGCTATTGTGAATACACCAATGGCAACCAGCCCGGGTATATATATCCTTTTCTCTCCCACGATTTTATGTACCAGGGGAATCGCACCTGCTGCTTCTCCAGACTCGGCCTTCTTAGAGCCAATCTCCTTTCGCTTCATGAGATAATCCCAGACAAACGAAAGGAAAAAGCTCCCGATACCCACCAGCAGCATGTTCTTCCAGCGCCATTCCACAATATGTTCCACAGGATTAACGCGGATCACCATAATG
>JAVCDK010000090.1 GCA_030765865.1 Candidatus Celaenobacter antarcticus
GTGTGGTTCATGTCATCTCCGAATAAATTTATCATAGTTAGTACGAATCGAAAGGAAAACCTGTCAATGTTTAGCTTAAATTTTTCTCATCTCCATTTCCCGAACTTCTCAACAAAAAAAGTGCCATGCTTAGAGTACCTCAGCATGACACTTAATATCTTCTAAGTTATTTTATTTCATAAACTATGTTGCATCCATAATAACAGCTGGCTGGAATTCATCAAATGGCTGATTGTTATAATCCATGCATGCATAAATAGTGTTGGATGCCTCATGGAGGAGAAGAAGGTTTCCGTCCACGATTTTGGGATCGACATCCGTGCTCATGTCCTTACCCTCTACAAACAGTTTGAATTTTTTCGCTTCGGGCTTCATCCAGATTGCGTGAGTGTTTGTTGGGAGTGACTTTGGTATGTAAAGCACGAAAAGTTCGGTATTCTTGAAATCGATCAATAAATAATGCGCTTCAAGATCCGGAACATAAACGACCACATCATCATTGCAATAACATGCTTTCATGCCTTCTCCATCAACAAAAAGTCCCTTATCATATAATCGATAATTTCCTTCATCTGATACTCTCGACCAAAGTTTGTCCCCTTCGATATCATAAATATCTGCCGAACATAACGTATATAGAGATACATTTTCCCAATCCGGAAATACATACCAACAGGGATTTTCTTTGTCGTATAATAATAAGTCATCGCCATTATAAGATGAGTTCGTATTCTGAGCCATAGCTTCGCCCTTTATATAGAAATGATAACGGGCACCCTCTACTTTGAACCATATTGTTTCATTCGGCATCTCTAAACATTGCGGAATGAGCAGCTCATTATCAACAGGATTCTCGCTATATCTGAGAAGGTGATATGCTTCGTCTTCAGGAATCCAGAGACATAGATCATCGCCCACCCAGAACGTGGAGGAGGTTTTGCTCACATTTTCTCCTTCGAAGAAGCAGTAATATGTTTTTAATCCATCTATGGAGATACACGCTACGCCGTCGACCGCAAAATATCCAATAACGTCCTGCAGCTCATTTTCAGGTATATTGTTAACGTCCTTCAATAGAAAATAAATTCCCGCTTCCGGATCGAAAATCACCATCCTGCCTTCCCCGATATCTTCAACTATCACTCTTTCTGAAATATCTTCGTCCTGAAATATCAGGCTGAATGATTCTCTGTTATTGAAAACTTTCCATTGTGCTGAAATTGTGTTTTCGTCTGGAGTTGGTTCATTTTTCTTTTTTATTTTTTTTGAGAAGAGTGCCATAAATCATCCTTTCTAAAAATTCGATAATATTGATAGTGAAAAGTAAAGTGCCGGGTATGGTGTCAATGAAATCTTGAATTATTGGAGGATTATCCGCTCCACTTCTGCTTTGGCTTCTTGCAAAAGTTGCTAGGATTTTTTCCTAACGATAACCAAGTTGTGTCAGATATACTTTAGTCTTGTCATAAGCAGTACAAACACGCTCTTTGTAGGTCTTCAAAAGGTCTGTGAACACACTATCTTCTGGGAATTGTAAAAGACCTAATGTGCGCGGATTAGGGTATGAAATTGAGCCTTTATAGTAACACCAGCGAACATAGTCTATAAACAGATCCCTTGCAAATCCATAAGCACCTGGAGTCTTAAAAGCTATGAATGAATCTTCGTAATTGACCTTGTAAAATTTATCGTAATATGCATAGTCCTTCAGCAAGGTATCTCCAGTAATGATTGGAGTGAACCTCTTATAAAAGCAGTTCAATTGTTCTTTTCCCTTATCAATATTAGACTGAACAACAGCAAAAAGATAAACGGGGATACCCAAGCCCTGCCAATATTGAAGTGTTTTTCTCTCTATTTTCAAGTTGGAGTTGTGAATTTCGAACTCATTGAGATAGTTATATCCCTCTGCGATACGTATGAACTGGGGCTTAGCAGTTTCTTCTGAAAATGTTTTGACTTGAACGGCATATAAAATACCTGAGGGTTTATCACCATATACCCATTCGCAGAAATAATCAATTCCCAAATCTTTCAGTCCAACGACATGATGTGGTATGGAATAATCACAAATGAGAGATTCAAAAAATGTCTCTCCTTTGATTCCTCTTCTCGCTTGCAACGTAAATTTTTTATAATCATTCTCAATCATTTCTTATCCCTATATAAATAATGCAAAGATACTAGATTGCATTATTCAGTTTTTTACTAATTCATACATTATATTATTTACCTAAGATCAGTTTCTCAACTTCCGCCTTGGCTTCTTGCAGATTGTGAACAGCTTCTTTTTTCAATCTTTCCGCTTTCTGGATTCGGGATTGAATTTCTTCAGCTATTTTGTTTTGGATGTTTATATCAATTTCTGGAAATGGCAATTTTGAAAAATCTTCATGAGAAAGTCTTCTTCGACTGGGTGTAGCTCCACGAGTTTTTTGAATCATAAGTTTTTTGTAGAAATCAGTTTTTAAAAGTTCAAGAACAAAAATTGGATTATTATTCTTGTTGCATCTTAAACAAATAAACTCGTTCGATGAAATAAGATCATGATGACTTTTTGGAGCGAGTATAAATTTCTTATTTTCAATTGTCGGACCTAATCGAGCTATCAATACATCTTTAGTCTTTACTTTCAATATTGTTCCATTAACGTCTTTTCCATGCACAATTCGAGTTACAGCAGAAATGGAATTATTTTCCAAATCATCAATTCTCATTAATTCAAATGTGTCATTTGGGTTTGAATTTTCTGGTGTAAACGTGTTTCTGCAGATCGTACCAATATTGCTGATTATATTCCAGTTAACACTTTCATCGAATAAGACTCGGTCTGAATATCTTTCAGGATTTAATGCATCTTCCAATTCACTTCGGTTGATTGAAAATATCTTGCGCTGCAGAATATTTTTTAATTCAAGCACTTTCCAATCAATTAACAACTCTTCAAATGAATCTATTAACTTCTTTGCTTCCTCTTCTTTTTCTCTCTTTACTTTGTAGGCATTGTCCATTATTTGGACGATGTGGTTTTGGATGGATAGAGCTGGGAATGGAATTTTAAGTGATTTTATTTGTTCAAAATTAATATTTGGCTGAGCAGATGTAGTTAGATTTCTTTGAGCTTGATTAATACAAATATTAGAATTTAGTACAGAAATTAGATATTTTTTATTTACTCCGTCTTTAACAATAATTTTTGCAATCGCTTGATTGATATTGGCTTCACCAAAATCTTGTGGTAAAATTATTGCTTTTCCAATAGATCCTGCCATTGTATACAAAATTTCACCACCCTTTAACTGCGACCTTTTCATCCTTTTATGAATATCCTCTGAAATGAAGGTTAAATCGCCCTTTATCCCATCAATACAAACATTTTGAACTTTTAAAAAAGGGATTCCCGTAATCTGATATGAATCACCACGCCATAAAGGTGTTTCACCTTTTGTAATTAAGTGAATTAAATCATTGAACTCAATAAATAAAGGTTTGTTTAATATTTTATTTATCTCGCGAAATTCTTTCTTATAATAAAATGGATCAATTCTTCCCTCGATCTCATCAGAATAAACAGCAAAACATTCCATTATTAACAACCCTTGTAAGATTTTGGTCTTTTTCTAAACTTCTGATATTCGTTATAAATTTTATTAAAATCATTAACCGTGTCTTTTCTGCCTGTTGCATCATAACCGATATGTTCTGCAATTGCCATAAAAATGGGATAATTTTCCAGAGTTTCTTTTTCACCTTTTCTGCGCAGGAATACAAGCGAGCTTTTCACACCTGCACCAAAATGGCTGAAGGCAAACTGAGGGAGAGACACAACCGCCTGAATCTGGCATCGTTCCATAATAAAATCACGCACATACTGCAAAGAGGAGTTTGTGAGAATACCGTCAGGTAGCACGATCCCGATTTTTCCAGTTTTGGGTTTAATATAATCTATACAACGCTCAATAAATAAAATTTCAGTTTTTTGATTTTTTCGTTTTTTATTTTTTGCTCCCAGTTCAAACGTATCAAGGTAATCCTTTTCAGTTGATTTTACCGTAGCTCCAAAGGGTGGATTGGTAAGGATAATATCGAAATAGTCTTTCTTAAAGCGTTTGTGAATATCATTAATTTCATCAAATTTTCTGAGAGAATCCGTGCTTATTATATTTGTATGTCCATCATCATGAATAATCATATTCATCTTGCAGACACGTGCTATCTGGTCATTTATTTCAATTCCGAACAGGTTTTCTTTTGCAAAATCGTGCCACATTCGATATTGTTCTGTAGCATCATTTGGATATTCATTTTTCGCATTATTCCTTATTAAATCCATGGAGTTGAGTAAAAATCCACCTGATCCACAAGCGGGGTCTAAAACCAATTGATTTGTTTGCGGATTTAACATCTTAACACAGAATCTAATGATTTCTCGTGGTGTGAAGAATTGTCCCATTTTTCCTTTAAAAAGATCTTCCATAAACCGCTCAAAAGCAATTCCTTTTGTGTCTAAATCAGTTTTATTAAAATTGATACTTTGTAAATGCTCAACTACCGAGTAAATTACTTTGGGCTCTAATCTTATGTCTTCCCTAAAAACTTCAGCGTCTTTTATTTTTGCTTCTTGGTATATTTTGTTAATTCTCTGAAAAACATCATTTGGGCTTTCATGTGTTCCTATTTGGAATTTATATGGTTCCCCCCTTTTTGTGATAGTGCTCTCTTTTTCATCTTGTAATTTACAAAAAAGCAGTTTTGATACTTCATCAAAAGCTGTAGTGGGCGCTAATTTTCCACCCTGCCAAACCGTATCATGAGATTTTTCTAATGCCCGCATGAGTTCATCTTTTGGAACCACGGATAAATCTTTTTCGGATACACCTTTGAAAAACCTATATTTAGGAGCTGGTCCATATTTTTGTGGGATATCGGAAATAACATTTGTTTCTCTTTCACTTGGTTTAAAGCCAGCCACATCAAAAACTGTTCTTGTGTGTCCTGCTACAACTGCAGCAAATTTAGCCCTTAAACTATTTGCATTACCAAAAACTTGTTCTATTGCCTGTTTAAATTCTGCATCGGTAATACCATCTTTTTTACATTCTATAACAAGATAAGGATTTTTCTTTTCATCATCTTCAAAAATCACAATATCTGCCTTATCCGATGGTGTTCTGCGTGGAACAACAACTTCTGTATCCAACCTGTTTTCAGGATAATTGTATTTTTCGATCAGTTCAACATAAAAAGATGCGCGGACTTTTTCTTCAGGATTTTTAAAGCTGTATGTTTTATCTATGGCATTGTAAGTGATCTTGGTGCTGTCTTTGGTAAAAGTGATATAACTCTTATCTTCACCAGCGATTAAAAACTCTTCCGATTCAGCTTTTACTTTTTCTTTCTTTTCTTCATATAAAATTTTACTCATCTTATTCCTTTAATATTTTTCAGCTTTAATCATTTATTTGATTTGAGATTAATCTCTAACACATTATCCAAATGAATCAAATTAAGAGGTAGATCTGGATATTTTGTTTCAAAATATCGATATTTGGATGGATTAAATGCTTTTTTTGAGTATTTAACTTCATAAGCTCTTGATTCCTGAATGATAAAATCAACTTCTTGTTTTTTTTGAGTTCTCCAAAAACGGATGTCATCAATGGAATAAAAATCATAAAAGCGTCTAAATACAAAATTTTCTAAAAGTTCGCCTTTATCAATCCTCAATGCAATCGGTTTAAAATTTCCGACAAAATAATTTCTCAGACCTAGATCATTTAAATATATCTTGGGCATCTTCCTTAGTTCTTTTTCTACATTTCGATAAAAGGGTAGAATTTTTGTTATATGAAAAGAACTTTCCATAAGTTCTACATAAGTATTAATAGTCTGGTATTTTATTTTAAGATTTTTAGCAATGCTACTTGAATTAAATAGTCCGCTTCTCGAAGAAAGAATCTTGAAAATTTTCATATACAAATCAGGATATTTGAGTTTGGATTCTAAGGCATCTTTTTTGATGTACGAATCTGCAATTTCCCCTAAAATTAATTTTTTTTCTGACAGTTCTTCTTCCATAACAACCTCTGGATAACCGCCAAATAATAAATATTCATTGAGCCATTTCTGTAGTTCTGATTTATACATTTCTGGTATTGATCCAGAATTTATAAAGGAGGTAATTTCACTCCTATTCTTAAATATTAAAAATTCTTCAAAATTTAAAGTTGGCAATATAAAAATACGTTTTCGTCCGGCTAAACTGTCCTTAAACTTTTTATCAATATAAAAAGCAGATGAACCGCTTACAACAAATTTTATTGAATCTCGATTTAAATCATAATGGTATTTGAGAAAATTAGTTGGATCCCTCAAATATTGTATTTCATCTATAAATAAAATAACTTTTTTATTATTATATGGTGGGATCACTTGAAATAAATTGCGTGGATGCTCATCCAATAATTGTAGTATTTCAGGATCTTCAAGTGAAATAAAAAAAGTGAGTTTCCCTTCCTTTTCCAATTTGGATTGCATCTGTTGCATCAAAGTTGTCTTCCCCGTTTGGCGAGCGCCGACAAGTAGAGTTATCTGCTTTTTAGAAAGGTGATTCCATAATGTTTTGAATAATGTTCTATGTTTCATATTGATAAAATATCCCAAAATACAACATTGTCAATCATAAATTATCCCAAATATCACGTTTCTTATTCATAAATTATCCCATTACTTCTTTTTCATCCCGAGGAAGTAATCGGTAATGAGTCCAACTCAATTCGTCACGCAGTGCGTGACCATTTGGGTAAGTGAGATAAAATTGCCTTATATATTTTAGATTACTTTCATTAAATCCCTTACCATAATCCTGCGTTAGCTTTATTGAAAGTTCCTTAATTAGTGCCCTTCCGTATTCGGCTCTTTCTTTTCCCTTTTGCTCTTGCTCAACAATAATTCTTCCGATGTACCAGTACGCCTGAACCATAGCGAAATTGACAGCCCGATATGCGGTACTTCTTGCTTCTTCGAGCACTCTCTTGATATTTGTGTAGGTTATATTGATATCTGGTTTTTGAATAATTTTATTTGTTGTCATAATCCCCCATTTGCTTTTTCTCTTTAAAGCTATAATATGAATCTTGTGTTATGATAACATGATCGATAACTTCAATTCCCAAAATTTCACCTGATTTTATTAGTCTCCCGGTTATTTTTAAATCATCTTCAGAAGGTTGAGCATCTCCTGAAGGATGATTATGAACGAGGATGACAGATGCTGCTGAATTTTTAATTGCAGGCAGAAAAACTTCTCTTGGATGAGCCAAACTGGCACTCAATGTTCCTGTGGAAACATTATCCACACTTATAAGTCTATTCCGGGTATTTAGAGAAAGAATATAAAAACTTTCCTTCTTTTTATTACCAATTTCATTTCTTAATAGATTGTAAACAGTTTCTGGTTTTTCTATTTTATCTCCGAAATTTGTAATATGCGAATCAGCTTTTTCGCCTAATTTGAAAGCAGCTTGCAGTTTACAGGCAGTAGCAAAGCCAATACCCTTTACTTGTTTTAATTCTTCAAGACTGGCGGTTTTTATATTCTGAAGATTTCCAAAATGAGCAAGCACGTTTTGAGCAAGGGTCAGTACAGTCTGCCCCCTCCCTCCTTTTTCAATTATTAATGCCAGTAATTCCTGTGTGGATAGATTTTTTACGCCTACTTTTTGCAAACGTTCTCTTGGACGTTCATCACGCGGCAAATCCCTAACAGTATATGTCTTATTTTTCATAATATTATAAATATGGTCCGGGAAATATCGATGAAATTACAAATTAAAGCACACCACCTTTGGCTCGGTCATTTCCATGAGTGAGAATTTGATACCTTCTCGACCAAGTCCGGAATTTTTCACACCACCGAAAGGCATACCATCTATACGATAGTCCGAGGAATCGTTGATCATGATTCCACCAACGTCGATCTCCTTTATTGCTTTAAATGCAGTTTTGATATCATTTGTAAATATTCCTGCATGTAAACCATAGACGACATCGTTTGCTTCTTTGATCGCTTCGTCAAGGGTGTCGATCTTGTAAAGAATCACAACCGGACCAAATACTTCTTCATGACCGAGACGGCAATTTTTCGGCACGTCTTTCATTACTGTCGGTTGTACAATAGCGCCCTTTCTTTGTCCACCTGTGAGAAGGATTCCACCTGCCTTGGCCGCTTCTTTTATCCATTCTTCCACTCTTTTTGCTTCGTGCTCGGTGATCATCGGACCCATATCGGTATCTTCATCAAGCTGATATCCGACTTTCATCTTTCTGGTTCGTTCGACAAATTTTTTCTCAAATTGCTCATAGATGTTTTTTTGAACAAAGAGTCTTTGAACTCCGATACAATTTTGTCCCGCAGCCCAGAAGGCACCTGAGACACAGCTCTCGACCGCATTTTCAAGATCACAATCATCCATTACAATAACCGGGCTGTTCGAGCCAAGCTCCATACCTATTTTCTTCAGTCCTGCTTTTTTGATTATCCCTTTTCCTGCTTCCGGTCCACCTGTAAATGTAACCATTCTCACACGCTCATCTGTCACCAGCGCATCACCGATTTCATTTCCATAACCGGTTACAATATTCAATATTTTCGGAGGAAGACCAGCTTCGAGAAGAATTTCACCGAGTTTTAAAGCTGACAATGGAGTAACCGTTGCCGGCTTAAGCACTACGGAATTCCCTCCGGCAATGATCGGTCCAAGTTTATGTGCTACAAGATTAAGCGGATCATTGAACGGTGTGATGGCAGCAATCACCCCGATCGGGAAACGGTAATAATAACCAACTCGATTTTCTGCTCCCGGCATACTATCAAATGGAATTGTCTCTCCCAGGATTCTCTTGGCTTCCTCACCGGAAAGAGCGATTGTATTCACTGCCCGCCTGGCTTCACCACGTGCTTCTCTTATCGTTTTACTGCCTTCCATAGCAATGGTTCTTGAGAGCTCTTCCTGTCGTTCCTTCATTATTTCTGCAGCTTTGAGCAATATATCTACACGCTTATGAACCGGCAGATTCCTGTTAATCTCATAACCTTCCACCGCTGCGTCAATCGCTTTTTTTACATCTTCGGAAGTTCCTGCCGGAACTGTATCTATCACTTCTCCGCTTAATGGATTTTTTACTTCAATTTTTTCATCTTTATCAATCCATTCGCCATTAATATGCATTTTCATAGTTTTCTCCAGTTCTTTATCTAATAATATTTAATATATCAACAAATATTGAATATCCGGTTTCTATTTTACCAGCACCGGCGCCTTGAATGGTTATTTTTCCCATCAAATCCGTATCGAAGGTTAGAGCATTATTAGCTCCATTCACCCCGGTCAGCGGATCAGATAAAGGCAGTTTTGCAGGTTTTACAGAAGCGATAATCTTATCTCCTTCACGTCTGGTGGAGCCAATAAGTTTATATCGCATTCCTTCAGCAGCAGCAGACTTTACATTTTCGAGAGAGACCTTGCTAATACCTTCGCAGGGCACATCGTCGGGAGAAATATCGCCACCAAGAAGCACATTACTGAGGATCACGACTTTTGCGAGAGCATCATAACCCCCAACATCAGCAGTGGGATCTGCTTCCGCATAGCCAAGTTCCTGAGCTTTTGCAAGGGCATCCAGGTAGGACCAGCCCTCTTGTTCCATCTTTGTGAGAATATAATTTGTTGTACCGTTCAGGATACCTTTCACTTCTGTGATTTTGCATTCTGCAAGGCATTCTCGAGCAAGATTGAAAACAGGGGTTCCGCTCATGACAGTGCCCTCGATTAGAAATTTAACACCATTTTCTGCTGCCAATTTTGAAAGTCTGTTGTACTGCAAAGCTGCCGGTCCCTTGTTCGATGTGGTTACATGCATGCCTTTCTTCAACGCTTCTTCGATGTGCTTCGTGGCAGGTTGACCTGTTTTAATATCAGTATAGGTCATCTCAGCCATGATGTCCGCATCGCATTTATGTATTGTTTCGATGGCATCCCAACCCTTTTGAAGTTCACCATCACAACAATCATCAACGCAGCTATAATCTTCCAGAGATTTACCCGATTTCAACAAGTCCAGAACCTTTGTTAAGGATAGTCCGTCGGAACAACATATAGAACCCTTTTTAAAATCAGATATTGCCACAACCAAGATATCCAATTTTTTTCTTAGAATTATTTCTAATAACCCTTGCCCAACAACTCCACAACCTATGAGTACGAGTTTAGGTTTTGTCATGTTATTTTCTCCTCTTATATACATTTTTTGTTTTTTACTTTATTTGATAACGATTTGGATCATCAAACACATCGATCACAAATACTTTTGTAAGAAATTCTGCCGAGTGTACGATGCCTTCGGGGATATAGTACCAATCTCCTTTTTGATAGATTTTTGTATCATTGCCGATCGTCAGTTTCATTTTTCCGTCAAGCATAATACCCCATTGTGCGCAGTGTGAATGGTCGGGCATTTTTCCAACCGGTTCGATATCAAAGAACACTACCTGCTTATCCTCACTTTTGAGGAGCCAGCCACGAATTCCTTCAATGGGGATATCAATTTCCGGAAGATCTCTCAGCATTGGTGGATAGGGATTAGCATCAAATTTTTTTAATAGTTCTTTCATTATTACCCCACAATCTAAAATAATCCCTTCACGAAACCACCATCGACCTGTAGTGCCGTACCCGTAATATAACCTGCCCCTTCGGAAGCGAGAAATGCAACTGCATACGCAAATTCCTTCGGTGAACCGAGTCTTCCCATCGGAATAGTGCTTTCAATATTTCTATAAAAATCTTCAATCGAACCTTCCCCGCTTTCCTCAAATGCTTTCGCTAGATTTTCTACCCGCTGTGTTTTTGTATAACCCGGGCATACTGCATTCACCGTTATACCATATTTTGCGACTTGATTTGAAAGAGATTTTGAAAATCCTATTACCCCAGTTCTTGAAGTATTAGAAAGTATTAAATTATCAATTGGCTGTTTTACGGACACAGAAGTTATATTGATTATCCTTCCCCAGTGTTGTTTTTTCATATGGGGAATCACTTCATAACAGAGCGTGACCGTGCTTAGAAGATTGAGTTCCAATGCTTTTCTATAATCGTCAATAGCAAAATCTTCAAACATCCCCGCAGGAGGACCTCCAGCATTGCATACCAAAATGTCAAGAGTACCAAATTCCTGAACAATTTCATTGATCGCTTTGGTGATCTGTTCATTGTTGGTCACGTCAGCTGGAATAATTTTCACCACTCCCCCTGTACGATAAATAATCTCATCTCTCGTGCGAGCAAGGTGTTCCTTGTTTCTCGCGCAGATGACTACTTTTGCTCCTTCTTTAGAAAGTTGCGAAGCTACAGCTTTTCCTAGTCCTTTGCTTGATGCTGTTACGAATGCTACTTTATCCTTGATGCCTAAGTCCATAATGTTTAGCTCTTAAACTTGGTCCTTTATACATGCAGATAGGCGCTTTACTGCTTCTGCAAGCTGCTCTTCAGATGCATAAGAGAAATTGATTCTCATATGGTTTTTGCTTGGGTTTTCCCCATAAAAGACCTCGCCTGGAACAAATGCAACCTTGAATTTTATTGCCTCATAAAACAGTTCTTTGGTGTCAATATGTTCCGGTACAGTCACCCATAAGAAAAGTCCTCCCTCGGGTTTCGTCCAGGTTACTCCCGTTTCTTCCGGGAAACATTCATCCATTGTATTCAGAAATACCTCAAGCTTCTTCCGGTAATATTTTATACATTTTTTAATATGTCCGTTGAAGTTCATTTCAGTAAGGAATGCCGTGCAGAGGTCCTGGTTATATTTAGGTGTATTGAGCACATTTCCTTCTTTGATATTCGTCATTTTCTTAATTACTTCTGGTGCACCTAGGTTATAACCAACCCTCATTCCAGGGCAAAATAATTTTGAAAAAGTATAGAGCCCGATTACGTTATTTCCTTTTCTTTGCTGATCAAGATAAAATATTGACGGGATCGGCTCGCCATAATATCGTAAATCTCTATACGGGCTGTCTTCAATAATAGGAATGTCGTATTCATAGCTCAAATCCAGGAGTGCATCCCTCTTGATCCCGCTCATTGTTATGCCTGAAGGATTCTGAAAATCAGGAACAACGTACATAAATTTTGGCTTTTTATTTTTCTTTGCTAATTCCAGAATTTTCTCTTTATATCCCTCAACATTAGGACCATCATCCTCAATATCCACCCCGACAAATGTTGGATTCTGAAGTTGAAATGCAACTATTGCACCAGCAAATGTCGGACGATCCATTAATACAATATCACCCGGATTGAGGAAGAGTCTCCCTGTTATATCGAGTCCATGCTGACCAGAGGAAGTTACCAAAAGGTTTTCTTCAGCTATCTCAATATTTTCCCTTTTCATAAATGTGATTATTGCATCAATGAGAGTTTTTTCACCTCCAATTGGGGTGTATTGCATTATTGTTTCGATTTCTTGTTCAAGTCTATTACGCGAGGCAATCCTCGTTTCTTCTTTCAGAAATATGTCCGGTGAAGGTAATCCTCCAGCCAGGGATATTATTTCAGGATCATTTAATAATTTAAATAACTTACCGATTGAATATCCACCGTAATTTTTCATATTTTCTGAAAATTTATACTGCCAGTCATTAATCATCTTTTTACCTTTCCTTAACTTTCGTAAGAATAAATATTATAATCATTTTTATTTAAACCGAAATACTCATTAATATGAAGCACCACCAAAAATAGTTTTAATACCTTTTTTCATGAACTCTTTACCGTCTTTTGTTGCACGCAGAGTTTTATAATAGATGACATCGCCAATTTTTTCTGCATTTGCATCTCTCTCATCTTCAGGCAGGAAGTATGTTCCCATTGTATCCATTTCACGTGCTGTGCCATCGCTTTCATATTTGAATGTCATATTGGTTCCGCTTTCCAGAACCTTGAACGCATTGTCCGTCCAGTTGAAGCCTGCCATGCCGAGATCAGGATTAATATATATATGAGCAGAAAGACTGACACCTTTAATTCCACTTTGTTCAAGCTCTTTTGCACATTGAATAAATGTCTCTGCTGTGGCACCATTTCCAATATTGATCTCATAAAGTGGTGAAGTGCCGTCTTCTCGAAGATATTCATTCATAATATTCAGAAGCATTCTGAACTGCATGGTGTTTTGTGTGGCAAGCAGCATAGAAATTTTAATATGAAGATTTGGAATATCCCTTCCATAGTAGCACACTGCAATTATTGTACTCCAGCTCGGGTTAAGGAAGAAATCCGCTCCGGTTGCTTTGGCTGTTCTCGTAATACCGTCCAGATAGACCAAGTGATTATTATTTGCAACTTCAATACCGCCGAAATTTCCAAAGAATGTGCCCTGATTTTTCAATATTAAGGCAGATAGTCCATCTCCAACATCTGTTCGTTCGAATGTATTACCGGTAACTTTCTCAAGTTCTAAAAATCTACTTTCGGGTTGGGGAATTCCGATTAGATTGGTGCTGCAAAATTTAGAACCCTTCATGATATTCTCAACCATCATAAGAGTTGCCATGAGGTCACCATTATAAATATAATTATCTGTTAATGCGACGACAGAAATAAATTCTGAAGGAACAAAACACTGCTCATTTGTAGAAGCGTTTTCAGCAATTCGCTTCATTGCATGATGGGTTACTTTAGCACCCTGCCATCCGGATACCTGCGCGGTAGCAACTCCCAAATTATCATTATAGGATATATTATTCTCTCTCTCAAAATCTTCAACCTTTGCAAATTTCTTCACTAATTTCTCAGCATCTTCGATCATTTCACCATAACCCTTTTCTTCAAGGATTCGCTTCCTGGTTTCATACTTTCTCATATTTTCTATCGTTTCGTTGATCTTTTTTGCACCTCCAAAATTTTCTTTCAATGCATCAATCGCTTGTAAATCGCTGTCAGATAACAAATGGTATTTCATTGTTGGTCCTTTCATTTAATTTTTATACTATCTTAAAATTCATCTCGCTTTTTTGACTTAGATATTATCATTTTAACCTTGCTTTAACAATTCAACGTGATTTAAATAGTCAATATTTATCAATTTGATGCAACAAGATATCATGGAATTGTGAACTATTTTATGAAAATAATCTAATGATTGAATAAAAATTCCCCCCCCAAAACCGACACATAGATAATAGTATTAAAATGGTGACGCTGAACTGGAATGAATTTATGGAATTATAAAGAATGGATTTTCTTGACATTTCCATTCACTCAAATTTTTGGTTCTTTTAGAATTGAATTTGAGTCCCCCACTTTTTAAATTCTATTTTGAATTCAAATTGGGAGAAGGTCATTCTATCTTTCTCCCGGTTGTTTATCCCTTATCATTTTAAAGTGAGTATCTTACTACTCAAAATATCAGTAAAAATACTGGAGATTTTGAGAGTTTTATTTATTTTTGATTACAAATCAGGGATTAGATTGATTATGATAAAACAAATTTTTGAAACTTGTTGTTGGGGGTAGTAAATTTTGGAAACAGGGATACCCCCATAAATTATGAAGCGATATTCTGGGAGTATTATGAATAAAGGGTTTGCGGGATTTTTTTGGGTGGAAAATTACTTTTAGCGAAACTGGTAATTTCTCTCTCACCCTGCTGTTGTTACCCTGAGCTTGCCTGTCAAGGCGGAGCGTAGCGCAGACTGGTCGAAGGGTCTGTCGCACTTCGAGAACCTCAGTGTGACAGTACTTTTAACTATTGTTTTTATACCTTTCTTTTGCTATTTATACGAGCAATATTCACTAAGTTTTCCTGAAAGTGTCATGGATTTGAAAAATTTTGGGGGTATGCAAGGTAAATTTTGGAAATACTTGACATCTATCCAACAAAAACGTTTCAAAATCACTAAATGTTGAATTTTTATATTTAACTTAAATATTATAATAATGAATGGAGTTTATTATAAAATCAAGATTAACTGTAGGGGATGAAAGATTTATCCTCACATCTCCCCAAATTATTTCCCTATACATCGTTTTGAATGGTTCTTTAATAACGAATATCGAACATTCAAAAATTCAATCTAATTAAAGACTAAACTAAAGGACCATAAATGAAAAATATATCCCTTTCACCCAACGGAACTGAGTACCAGCTTCCAACTGAAAAGCAATCTGCAAAGGAACTCGAAGAACTAAAAAGGATAACTACCGAACAAAGAAAACTTGGTCGCCAGATCGTTGCTGTTCAGGGCTTGGGCTTTGTCGGCTGTGTGATGGCAGCAGTTGTTGCAGATGCAGTTGATGAAGAAGAAAAATCCCTATATTTCGCGCATGGACAGCAAAGAGCTTCTGCGCGCTCTTTCTGGAAAGTGCCTGTTATTAATCAGGGAATTCCACCGGTTAGTTCTTCCGATGCTGAAGTGCCGAAAATATATCATAGAACAGTAGTAGAGAAGAAAACACTTCGTGCAACATGGCTCAATTATGCTTACGAAGTTGCTGATATTGTCGTGGTTGATATTCAACTTGATGCTACAAAGCCTGCCTTCGGGGATGCAGCTCAAGGGTATTGCGATATGTCCGCATTCAGGGATGGCATGAAGACGCTCGGCAAGTATATCTCTCCTGAGTGTCTTATCCTCGTAGAAACAACCGTTCCGCCCGGAACATGCGAGAATGTTGTAAAACCGGTTATTGAAGAGGAGTTCACAAAAAGAGGAATAGATATAAAAAAGAATCCTCCCTTGATCGCACATTCTTATGAGCGGGTTATGCCTGGTGCAAAATATGTAAGTTCGATACGGGATTTCTGGCGTGTTTTCGCAGGTGTGAATGAAAAGAGTAGGGTTATTGCCCGTGAGTTTTTAAACAATATTCTCGATACTGAAAAATATCCTCTTACAGAATTAGATAACACAAATGCGTCAGAACTCTCAAAGGTGATGGAAAACTCCTATCGTGCTACTAATATTGCTCTTACACTTGAGTGGGCAAAGTGTGCAGAAAAGATCGGTGTGGATATTCATAAGGTACGCGCAGCAATACGTAAACGTAAAGGAACTCATGACAACCTGCTGCGCCCGAGTCTTGGGGTTGGTGGATATTGTCTTACAAAAGATCCGGTGCTTGCTAATTGGGCTATGGATGCGATCTTCCATATCGATGAAAAACTGAAGATAGCGATCCATTCTGTTGATGTTAATGATACAATGCCATTACATACGATCGATCTCATCAAAGAGGAATTTCCCGAACTGAAAGATGTTAAAATTGCGGTTCTGGGTATTTCATATTTAGAAAATTTAGGAGATACACGTCATTCACCGTCCGAGACTCTGATAAAGTTTTTAAACGAGTATTGGGCAATTGTCAAAGCTCATGATCCATATGTAGAATATTGGGCAGAGATGGAGAATGTTCCTATTGAAAAATCAATACCCGATGCGCTGAAAGATGCTGATGTAGTAATTTTTGCGGTTGGACATTTGGAGTATCTTGGATTAGAACCGGAGGAGGTTGTTGAGATGGCTGGTAAAAAACCCCTAATCATAGACTGTTCTAATTTCCTTACTGATGATAAGATCAAGAAATACTTGCAAGCTGGATGCAAAGTCAAAGGAGTAGGTAAGGGACATATTAAGAATTTGGAATGATGAGCGCGAGAATAGAGAAATCAAAGGTACGGGTGTTTATTTAAATAAATTGATCATCACGATACCCCGTTGCTAACTGTGAGATTCATTTTACATGGGACTGAAGAAATTCAGTCCTTTTTTTATTGCAATTTAGTTTCTTCAAACTCCATCAATTTACTCCTAATTTATAGAAGTTTCATGGTTATTTTTCTAATTCGTGTTTTTCGTGAATTTCGTGGTTAAAATTTTTTATTAGGAAATAGGTGATCCCAATATTTCCAGCATCTCCTCATGTATCTTCCCATTCGTGGCAACGATCTCTTTATCAAAGATAGAAAACTCCGAACCATCAAATTTGCTCACTTGCCCGCCTGCTTGCTCAAGAATAACAATACCTGCTGCCGTATCCCACGGGTAGAGCTCCAGTTCCCAGTATCCGTCAAAAATACCACAAGCAACATAGCAGATATCCAGTGCGGCAGCGCCTGGACGCCGTATTCCTCTGCACTGTTTTATCAATTTTGAAAAATACTGTATGTTGTTTCTCGCATCATTGAGCATATCATAGGGGAATCCGGTTGCAAGAAGTGATTTGGAGAAATCCGGATTATCTGAGACATGGATCTCTTCATCATTTCGAACGCAGCGCTTGCCCTTTTCAGCAAAAAAGAGTTCATTCAGGATGGGATTATACACAACACCAACAACACTTTTTCCATTTTTTTGTAAAGCAATGGACACGCACACAAATGGGAATCCGTGCACATAATTTGTGGTGCCGTCCAGCGGATCGATGACCCAGCAGTATTCTTGATCGGGATTTTGTTTATGCTCTGTTTCCTCGGTAAGAATGTTGTGTTTGGGATAATAATTCCGTATGGTTTCTATCACTACTTTTTCGGCTTCTATGTCCACATTAGTAACAAGATTTATCCTTCCCTTATAATCGATTAGTTTCTTCTTATGGAAATTCTCTCTGATGATCTCACCTGCTTTTGCACTGGCTTCAAGGGCAATATCAAGAAATTCTTTCATAAATGCTCCTTTGCTGCCCCTTTAAGATTGAGCAGTTTTTTACCATGCTCAAAGACCTGCTTGAAATTCTGAGGATGAAATAGAAGATATTTCTGCGTATAGCAACTGCTCCAGCACCCGTCACAAGAAGTATATTCAACTAATAAATTCTCATATTTTTTACTGTTCATTATCTCATCGAGGTCTTGCTCAAGCAGATTTCCAATTGCATTACCTTTGCATAGATGTACTTCGCCGTTGTGCATAATAGTGAGGCGCGTTGCAGTACGTTTGCCATCCACAAATGGACAGAAATCAGGGAAATTATTATCAATAATTCTCGGAATGCCTTCAATAAAGCTGTTGAGATTGAGAATCGCCGGATTATTTGTAAGGAAATTTATAGTTTTTTTTAGAGCTTCTGCATCGGTGATCTTCATTTCATCATCTTCTTTTGTTGTATCGAGGAGGGAATGATAAAGACCAATCGTTACTTCCCATCCCGCATCTTTACATACTCCAATAATGTCTGGTACCTGATGTAGATTTTTTGCACTGAGCACGCAATTTGCATAGGTAAAGGAAGATGAACCGAGCTCCTTTTTGCGAGTGGAAATTTTTCTCATATTACTAAGCACAATATCAGCATGATCTTTTACTCCACGTAGATAATCTCCATTTTCACCAAGACCATCTAGCGAGGTTTGTATGTTGATTGCATTTTTCAAGCAGAAGTCGATCACCTCTTCGATTTTATCATAATCGAAATACAATCCTGAAACCAGGGAAACGGAAAGAGGAAAGACGTCTCGCGCATGATCAAGAATGTCTATAATATCAGGGTGGAGAAGCGGTTCCCCCCCGCTTATCATACCGACAAGGCTTCCGTATTTTTGAAGTTTTCGTGCAATCACACGATATTCGGCATAATCCATGTATGGTGCGCCTTCTCGGTTTTCGTGGATATTGCACTGCCTGCACCGTTGGTTGCACAGACGTGTTACTTTTATCTCGGTAACAGAGTTGATCGGTTTATTTTGAAGGAAGTGTTTCGTTGCTTTCGGAAGGGTTTTGAGTAGCGTTTTTTTTCTCATTGATTCTTTCTACATTCTTTTGAGCCAGTTCGAAATTTGGATCTAATTCCAGGGCTTTCTTCAGTAGCACTAGTGCCTGTTCGAGCTGTCCGTCATTTTCATAAATAACAGCTAGATTGTTAAGCGTTTTCTTTTCCTCATTTTGCTCGATGATCTCTTCATATAGTTCGCGGCATTTCTCGATATTTCCTTCTGCCTGAAATAGGAATGCATAATTATATTTCGCTTCTGTGAATTCCGGATCTAATTCCACGGCATTGAAAAAATGCTCTTTTGCTTTTTCGATTTTACCTTTCGTTGAGTAGTATATGCCAAAATAGTAGTGCAGATTTGCCGAATCCGGGAAAACCTGCATGTATTTTTTCAGGTCTTTGTATGCTTTTTCAAAATTCTGCTGCGCGTAGTTATAAGCAATTCGCTGGATAAATTCATTTTCTGACAGAACCATACCTGATTCACCAAATACCTTTTCTTTTATAAACCAGCGAGCATTCATTTTTTGCAAAACGAGTGAGAGGGGATATTTTCCATTGATCTCGAATTCCACAATTGCCTGGTCCTGTTCTTTGCTGAGTGCAGATCGGATAAGATCGAATTCTCTGATGGCTTTAAATGCTTTTATTGCGAGATTCCTTTTCAGATAATTTTGTTTGAAACCCTCAGTTTTATATAGCTCATGGTGAGAAAAGAGCGGAAGCGTTTCTTCATGATCATAATTAATAACCAGCTCCATAAAATGATTTGCAACGTCTTCGTGAGTTTTATTTGCTTTTTCTTTAAGAGGAATTCCAAGCTGTTCACGAACATAATTATAAGAAAGAGCGCCCTTTAATGCCTGCTCATGCTTATTCAGAAACGAATCGATCTTCTTTTTCCCGGTTTCAGTTTCAGCATAGTTTTTTGGGGTTTTGTTTTCAAAAATCGGATTCTCGATTTTGAGCCATTTCTTAAGATGGAGATCGAGGAGTCCCTGTTGTTCTGCAACGGATTCTGAGTAGTTATTCAACTGTAGTGAGTTTTTATCCTGAGTGCTTTTGAGGGCGTATTTGCAGTCCTTTGGGCACTCTAATTTGATGCGGATCTCATTACAGCAGTGAAAGCAAATTTGCCTGCGAGTTTTAGGACATTTGCGTGTGGCTTTGTGCTTGTTGCAGATTTGGCAGCGCTTGGGCTGGAAAATTCCAAAATAAGTTTTCATAAATTGTCTTTCTTATCAAATTGTGTGGGTTTCAGGATTTGGTGGAACAGATTGTTTGAACCGATTTCTATTCACGATTGAGATGATGTGCTGAATTTGTTCTTCTGTGAATCCTTGCGAGAGCAATTCTTCAATTGATGCCTTTTCTTCATAAAGAGCATACAGAATCTCATCAGCATCTTTGTATGAAAACCCCAGTTCCCTTTCATCGGTTTGACCTTCCCAAAGATCGGCGGTAGGGGTTTTCTTTATAATATTTTCGGGAACTCCCATTATTTCTGCGAGTTTCCAGACTTCGGATTTATAAAAACATCCGAGGGGCTCAAGTGCACAGGCACCATCACCAAATTGAGTTACATATCCGAGTAAAAGTTCGGTTTTATTGCTTGTTCCAAGTACCAGTGCATGTTCCTTTGCAGCAAGATCGTAGAGTGTGCACATGCGGGTGCGTGCTTTCATGTTGCCTTTGCGTAGTCTGTCTGCATTCTGATCGTAGGTGTCAAAATAGGCATCGACCATTGGAGTTATTTCTCGAATAATATATTTGATGCCCAGTTTCTCAGCAACCAGTTTTCCGTCATCGAAGCTGTCGTCCATGCTGGTTTTATAAGGCATGAGCACGCCGATGACATTCTCTTTTTCAAGTGCTTCAACAGCAAGATAGGTAACAAGTGAAGAATCAACTCCGCCGGAAAGCCCGATAATTCCTTTGGAAAAACCTGCATTCTTGAAATAGGTTTTAATGAAGTTAGTTATTTTTTGTTTTTCTTTTTTAAGATCGATATTACGCATACACTACCTTAACAATATCATTTTCATAATTTTTGAAGTGTAGTTTTTTCCCGTCAACTGATACAGATAAATTCCGTTTGAAAGTATCCTGCCTTGATCGTCTTTTCCGTCCCATACTACTTCATCCGAGAAGTGAATAGTATTACTATGATATATTTTTCTAATTAACTGTCCCTTAATGTTATAAATCTTCAGCTGCAAATCCTCGCAGAATCTAGGAATTTTAAATGAGATATTTGTTGAATTTGAAAATGGATTCGGGTAATTCTGATTGAGTTGAAATTCTGCATTAGTTTCAGGTTCATCAATATCGTATAGAGGAGCTCCAAATTCGTAACACCCCATATCGACGATAGAAAGGCTATCACCATTACCGTCCCAGATTCGAACATTTCCATCTAAATCCCACGGAGGTAAATGCAAACCGGTGGTGTCCGGAGTTCCCGCATCAATGCAAGGAGAACCTAAACTTAAATGATAAATATTCTCGAACAATGGATCTTCATCGATATTATTTAAATAATCACCGTTATAATATTGAACACCCGGTCCCTCAAATGCTTGTAATCCTCCTTGAATATCACAATAATAAAAATTTGGGTCATCATCTTCTCCGTTAAGGTATACTTGAGAATTAGAATTATCCCATAATATTGTATTATATATATTTGGAGTTGATGAAGAAGTATTTGGACAGTATGAATATAAACGAATTCCATATGAATTACTACTAATTGTAGAATTTAAAATATGTGGGGAAGAACCATAACAGTATAGACCATCACTATGATTGTCGTATATCAATACATTTTTAAGTAATGGGTTTGAATCCCACCCACAATATATTCCTCCAGCCCAATCTGCGCTATTATTGCATATTGTTGTATTATAGATTGTGGGGCATGAATTTGAACAATAAAGACCACCACCATAAGAATAGTCAGCACCATCGTCTACATTATTATTACATATTTCAGAATTAATAATTTTTATTGAAGAGTTATGTAAATGAATACCTCCCCCATATGAATAACAATACCACATCCCCGAAGAGCTAGAAGAAAGAGAATTATCACTGATTTTACAATTTGATATTGTAAGTTTTGAAAAATTTAATATCAAGAATGCGCCGCCTGCTACAGAATTTGCTTCATATTTATGACATTTTTCAATTTTACAGAATTCAAATTTGGAAGAGTCGTTTGTTGCGAGTGTTCCGTCAAATATTATGCCATCCCATTTATTTGAATTACTATTACTATTGGATGTAAAAACGATTGAATCGTTTTCGGTTCCCAGCGCTAGAATTCTCCCTTGAATGTTTAGTGAATAATTTCCAAAGAATTTGACTAATGTTCCGGGATTGATCGTGAGCGTTACACCATTTAACACTGTTATTGAACCAACAACCTTAATCGTATCTGCATCCCACATTGTATCAGTATCAATCACCCCACTTACAACAGGTGAACTAGTTCCAATTCCTGATACATTCACAAGAACAGTATCCTCATCAAGATCATTGCATTTAATTATTATATCCCCGGAATAATTTTGAGCCACAGTTGGCTTAAATACCACATGGATTAAGGTATCATGATAAGTTGCAATTGAAAATGAATCAATAATTGAACTAAATTCCGGGTCATCCTCTCTTTTTACCTTAAAGCCGATTGGTGCAACAATTGAATCAATTTCGAGTGTTGAGTGTCCTATATTTGAAATTGTAATATATTTTATTGATGATATTGAGTCCACTGTACATAAACCGAATGATAAATTTAACGGTTCAACAATAATTTCAGGTATCTGGTCAGGTTCACCTTGATATTCATAAGCCCCAATATCAATTATAGGAAGATTCCCGTTATATATTCTCGGATTACCTGCTAGATCAACATCGGGTATATTTAATCCTGTTGTATCAGGAATGCCGTGATTTATACAAATTGAACTTGATTGTAGTGACCAGTCTGCATTTAAACCGTCAAATTCAATACCTGCACCTACGGAAGGAGAGACGAACATTGGTTCAACATCTATGTTATTCTCGTAATCCCCGACATAAGAATTACCAGTAATTCCATTAATGCCACCTTTAATATCACAATAGTAGAAGTCTGGTTCAAGATAATCACCACTACTGACATATACTTCATTGCTCGAGTTTCCCCATAGAATAGTATTATAAATATTTGAAGATCTTAGTATTTTATTATTTAAATTATAATTATTTTCTTGTCCATCAATTACAGCATTCTTTTTTAATGGCATAGTATCTTCGTATAAATAAATTCCATAATTTTTATTATTTACAATTGTTGTATTAAGAATCATTGGATCAGATTCATAAGAATATATACCATCAAGATCATTATTGCTTATCACACAATTAATAATTGTTGGGGAAGAAGCCCATGCACATCTAATCCCTCCACCTCTTAAATAGGATGAGTTGTTTGTGATTATTGAATTAAGAATGTCTGGGCTCGAGCTACCATAACATTCAATACCTCCACCCCCGCCATCATCAGCAATATTATAACATATAATTGAATTCTTCACAGTAGGTCCAGGATATCCAAAAGCAACACCGCCCCCATACTCCTTTGCATAGTTATATAAAATAATCGTATTCTTAATTACTGATTCTCCGCGAGAATATATACCGCCACCATCATTGTTGCTGCGATTATGACTGATCAAGCAATCAGATATGAGGACTTTTGAGTAATTCTTTATATAAATTGCTCCCCCGTCTTCATAGGTATCGCCAACAGCTTTCCCATATTCTAATTTACAATAAATTAGCTTAGATGAATCGTTTGTTGCTGGTGTTTCATCAAATCGTATGCCGTACCATCCTCCAGCGGTAGTGTCCATATTAGTAAATTGAGTTGTATCTAAGATTGTGAATAAAATGGAATCTTGCGGAGTTCCTAATGCAAGCAATTGTCCCTGAACAGCAAGCATATAATGTCCTTCGAAATAGACCTTTGAACCAGCATCAATAGTGAGTGTTACTCCATCATTTACAGTGATATCTCCAACTATATATACGGTATCTGACCATGTTGTATCTTGGTCTATTTCTCCACTTACCATAATTCCATCGACTGTATTCGTCTCAATTTGTATTTTATGCTGTTCTTTGGTATTATTAATAGTTTTTGCAAACAGATCTGGTGTAAGTAGAAGAATAAAACTGAATAAAAGAATAA
>JAVCDK010000002.1 GCA_030765865.1 Candidatus Celaenobacter antarcticus
AAATGTATCATACCATCTATCTCACAAAAAAACACCAATATTCCGACCACTCGCTCCAAAGATAATGAAAAAAAGCCAGGATTGAGATATCATTGTCAGGATTTCTTCCCCTTATTCTCCAGAAATATTTTGCGTTTTCCTTAAAAAAACTCATTGGGAGATAGTGAAAATTTTCATCATGAAAAACATTATCATAGAGAATTATTAAAAATGAAGATTCCTCAGAAATTTGTAACTGTATTTCTTGTTCAAAGTCGGGTAAATGGAATTCTATAACTGCTAAAGTATCAAGGTAAAATATACTACTATCCGCCGGGCTAACTGCATATATTGAAGGTGTAGGAGAATTTACCATACAAGACGTAATGCAAAATATCACTACACATACAAATAGTCTTAGAATGTATTTCATTATTATCCTTATTTAGTTAAAAGGTAAACTAAACGTCACTGAAATAGAATTATTTCTTATCTGATTACTCCCTATTTGGTTTATTGGTAATATACTGATAGAATATCTAAAATCAAACCAAATACGTTTGAATGGGATAGTGATTCCTGCAATGATCTCAATATCTACCGGCTTTATTGTATGGTAAATATCATAGCTTACATCTTTTTCTGAGCATTGATCGGTGATGTTGCCCGATTCATCTTGAGCGATAAATTTAAAATCATACTTTGCTTTCGCGTTATAAAGGGAAGATAGTGATACCCCAAAGTAGGACATAGATTTAAGCGGCAACCTTGGAATATTTAAAAATTTCAATAAAACCAGTAGTTCAAAATAGGTTAAGGACTGTGTTCCTTCCCATGAATTAATCATCTTGTAATATTCCCCACTGCCATAAGAAACACTATGAAATGATACATAAGCACCTTTTTGGATATATAACAATTCGATCTGAAGAGAATACTTATCTTTCAAATAGTGGATTGCATATACACCCAAAATTATGCCAGGTTTTATTCCATTATCATCGGAACCAACTGCCCAATAACTTGTATGATTGCCCTTGCCAATATAAGAAGATAAGTTAATGCCACCCTTAAGTCCAAACTGAAAAAATTGATCTGAATCAAGTCTGAAACAAAACACCATTAAAAGAATTATTATTAAGGGAACCAATTTCTTAAAATCAATATCCGCAATCATTTTATTAATCTCCATAGCTACCTGACAATTCTTGGTTTTAATAATTGAATTACATCCATGCTACTAATCATCCTGCGATAATGCCAATGTAAAATATCCAACTCGTGACCAATCGCTCCATTCATAATTGGCGGGTGGAAAACAATTTTCAGACATGTAACGTCTTCTGCAAAAATAAGTCGTATTCATTATAAACATTTCGATTGGAATTTGTGCAAAATATGTTAAAGAAATTTCCGGTATTTGTACATAAATATACTCGTGACACAGACTATCAAACAAAAGTGTTGAAAAATTGTTTACTGACGATATTTGGATTTGTGCGTCGGTTTCATAAACTGAGTAGCCAAAATGAAGAGAGGAAAGAGTGTCCACAATAATTGTGATCCCCTGATGATAATCCGATTCATATGGAAGACAAATTCCATCACCATTTATACTTTTCACCCACTTGCTGCATGATAAAAATAGTAAAAACAATGATAATATTAGTAATATATATAATATTTTTTTCATAAGTTTCACCTTATTTAAAATTTCATACCGATAGAACATAATAAAGTAAGATTCTTAACACTTCCTGGAGTGGTGCTTTCGTTTACTTTATCAAGACTAATAGAGAGTCTTGTGTCTAAGAATAAAGGTTTAAACATTTTGGATAAATTGATTTCTGCTCCAAGTATAATTCCAACATCATTATTCTTCACATCAGAAAGTTGTCCTATAATTTTTCTTTTATATGAATCCGTTATCTCCCCTTCAATGTTTTTTGCCACATAGGAAAAATCGTATTCATATTTTTTATCAAGAAGTGTTGAATAATATATTCCCGCATAAGGTTTACAAATCTCTTTTTGGAATAGGATGAGTGTACTTTTTATAAGAAATGGGAATTCGAAATAAACAAGCTCCTGAAATCCATCCCACTTACTACATTGAAAATAATAATCCCCACTTCCATGTACTTGGTTTTCATATTCAACATGACATTTTTTTTGTGAATACAGAAGTTCCGTTTGTAGTGTTAGATATTTGTTAAAGCTATAAGATATTAAAGCACCGCACGTGAATGATGATGACATACTTGATCCTGCTGATCCAACTGCCCAATAATGCTCTATGCTATTTTTTGAGATATAAGATGATAGGTTAATGCCGCCTTTAAATCCACCTTTGAATTTTTCTCCAGCATGGATATTGAAACAAAACACCATTAAGAAAATGAATAATAAGGTAGTTTTTTTACTAAAATTTCTTTCCCGGATCATTTTCTAAAATCTCCTTAACTCTCTTAAAAAAGAGATTAGAATTGAGTCAACTTATTTTATAATCTTAATGCCGAACAACATATTATTCGCATGTAATAATTTAGATTAAAATATTTATCGTTATCAAAAAAATTTTCCAAACCTGTCTTCATTAGAAATTCCGCCATGTTAAACAGGGTTTTGGGAACGAGATAGACAAAATCCCCGTTCCACCCATGTTGTTAAGCATATTCAACGTCTTTTTTATTTCAGCAAACCTCGTTCTCTAAAAAATATAAGGATTTTCGGATTGTTTCTTGGATCTTTGTCGCTGGCACTCTGTGAACCAAAGTCAAGTCGAATTTGTATGGTATTATGCATGTCATCGAGCTTCAATAGAGACTCCGTGATTGTTATACAATCAGGAATTGAGGAGGACACCATAGACCAAAATTTCCCCCAGTAAACATTATCGTCATCCATCCTAACCACAAAATCTTTATAATATAAGGTCTCGGCAAGCTTAGGGATCGATTCATAGATCATATAAGAGTTCCACTTTTCAATACCCCTTTGGTTCAATTCGATCTCATACGTCTCAGCATTATATGCTTCTATATGCTCATCAGATAATACTAATTCACCAGTTTCCAATAAGTAAATCCCAAATTTCTGTTCAGAATCATCACAAGACTGTAAAGGGGAAATATAAATCAACAACATAATGATAAGTAAAAATGTGTTCCGATTAATTATACGCATTATCACTCCCAATAATTTCGTGAACTCGCATAGTCCAATCTTCCACACGCCACACCTTACGCTTCACTAAAATCCCAGCTCCTTCTCTATGCCTGCCATTGCTTGCAATGTGTGCTCGATGAAATCTTCTAAAGACATGCCGAATTCTTCACAGGACTTAATCTGCTCTCTGTTTGCGCCTGCAGCAAAGCGCTTTTCTTTAAAACGTCTCATCACAAAATTAGTATCTAACGAAGATATTTTTTTGCCAGGATGCATGAGTGCAGCAGCAACGATGAGCCCGGTCAATGAATCAACAGCATAGAGCACCTTATCCATATTGGATTTTCTTTCCACATGCCCGGGATGAGCTTCTATTGCATACAGGATTTTCTCATCGAGTCCTTTGTCTTTGAGCAATTCGACAGAATCCTTTCCGTGTCGGGCAAAGTTATTCACTGTGCTTTCGTAATCAAGATCATGAAGAAGTCCGGCAAGTGCCCACATATTGGTATCTTCATCAAAATATTCTGCAAAATGAGCCATTGCAGCTTCCACTGCCAGACAGTGCTTCTGCAAATTTCTGTTTTTCAAATGCGTTTTTAATAATGTTAATGCCTCTTCTCGTTTCATAAAATTATCCTTTTCTATAAATATTTTGCAGCCATGTCAGCGAGTACGGAACGCTCACCTTTTACCAGGGTCACATGTCCGGAAATCTTTTCATTTTTGAATTTATCCACAACTACACTCAATCCATTGCTTTCCGAGTCCAGGTACGGAATATCTATCTGATAAGGGTCACCGGTGAGCACCACTTTTGTGCGGTCTCCAGCACGGGTGATGATAGTTTTCATCTCGTGAGGAGTAAGGTTCTGTGCTTCATCCACAATCATGAACTGGTCGGGCAAACTTCGTCCGCGAATGTAAGTCAGGGGTTCCAATTCTATGAATCCGTAATCGAGAAATTCATCAAGTGAAGAAGTTTTCTTCCTTCCGAATTTCCCTTTTTCCTTCGATTCTTCCTGGGATTCTCTGCTCTGAAGTAGGATTTCCATGTTATCATAAATGGGCTGCATCCAGGGATTGTATTTCTCTTTTTTGGTACCCGGCAGATACCCGATATCTTTTCCGAGTGGAAATATCGGTCGGGTCACAATGAGTTTTGTATATTTCTCTTCCTGAATAGTTTTTTGCAGACCTGCTGCAAGCGCAAGAAGGGTTTTACCCGTGCCTGCAATACCGATAAGAGAGACTATTTTAACAGAATCATCAAGCAGAATATCGAAAGCCGCTTCCTGTTCCGGATTTAGTGCTTTAATGCCCCAGATCGGCTCGCCTTTATAGAATTGCATCGGGCGGACCACATCCTCATCTTTATGATACTTTGCTATAATATTATGTTTGAACTTATCCTTTTCATAGAGCAGTAAGAATTGATTATAACAGCTCAATCCAAAAGTATTTTTCACTTCAGTTTGTTTCTTGAAATTTTCAACTTCAGCACCGCTTACTTCCTTTTTGAGCACACCTGTGTACAGCTCCTCAAAATTGATTGCTTCCGTTTCATAATTTATGGCTTTCAATCCGATCGCATCCGCTTTGATACGCACATTCGCATCCTTGGAAACCATGATCACGTCCTGATCGGGATTGTTCTTTTTGAACCTGTAGGCAGTACCGAGAATCAGGTTATCATTCACATCGCTGATAAGAATATCGTTCATATCTCCATCTACTTTGTGTGCAAGGGAGACTTGAAGCGTACCGCCGTTTTTGAGTTTCACTCCTTTTGCAAGAGAATTTTGCTGGCGTAAACTATCAAGAAATCTGCTGAACTGACGGGCATTTCTGCTCTTTTCATCCAATCCTTTTTTGAACTGGTCGATTTCTTCTATTACTGTTATGGGAATTACGATCTTGTCTTTTGGGTATGCATAAATTGCAGAGGGGTCGTGAATTAACACGTTCGTATCGAGCACGTAAATCTTTTGCATCTTTTCCTTCTTGCTGTCTTTCTTCATAGTGAGTTTGAGTATTGTATGTATTGGAATTTATGTCAAATTTAATGAAATTCATTTGTATAAAGCAGATTGCTGGAAAAGTTCTTTTTTATTGACAACATATCTACTTGACAGGGACTTTCCCATATTTAATAAGGTGAGCCATGAAACGACGAGAAGCCAGAGAAATCGCAGTGCAGATGCTTTACGGACTCTACTTTGAAGAGATACCTGAAGACCAGTCCGCTTTTGAGCAGTTATTAGAGCAGAAATTCAATCAAGATATCTCTGTGAACGAGGTCACTTTTACGCTTGACGAAAAGGATTTCTGTATTAATCTGGTAAAAGAAACCTATCTGCATCTACAGAATATTGACGAACTCATAAAAAAGTTTTCAAAAAAATGGTCCTTTGAAAGGATTAATATAATTGAAAAAAGCATTCTCCGGCTCGCAGTTACGGAAATCGAATATACGGACATCCCTCAAAAAGTAGCGATCAATGAAGCGGTTGAGCTGGCAGAGGATTTCTCAGGTCAAAAATCAAAGAAATTCGTGAACGGCATTTTAGATGCTATCATGCACAGGGAAAAAAAAGATGATTAACGTAAGTCTCGGCATTTTTGCCTATAATGAAGAAAAAAATATCGGACAGCTTCTCAAGGCAGTTGAAGAACAGGTTTTTAAAACCGTTGAACTGAGAGAGATAATTGTTGTCTCCAGTGCTTCGACTGACAGGACAGATGAGATCGTACGTGGATATGAAAAGAAAGATCCGCGCATAAAACTCATTATTCAGGATGAGCGCAAAGGTAAATCCTCGGCGATCAATCTCTTTTTGAAAGCAGCAACCGGGGACATACTTATTATAGAAAGTGCAGATACGATCCCTGCAAAAAATACTATCGAGAAACTCGCAGCACCTTTTTATGACGAAACCATCGGCATGACCGGCGGACGTCCCGAACCCATCAATAATCCGAAGAGTTTTATCGGATTCGCAGTGTGCATGATGTGGCATTTGCATCACAAGATGGCAATGATATCCCCCAAGCTCGGAGAGATGGCGTCCTTCAGAAACATTGTAAAAGAAATCCCAGAGCACAGCCCTGTTGATGAAGCCAGCATCGAGTCCATCATCACGCATGACGGACTGAAGCTCAAATATATACCCGACGCGATTGTACATAATAAAGGACCTGAAAATGTATCTGACTTCATCAAGCAGCGCAGGAGAATTTACACCGGACATTTATGGCTGCAGGAAAACCAGGACTATACTGTTGTCTCCCAAAACTCTGGTTTGATCATTGGGCTGACCATGAAAGAATTGTCCCTCAATCCTATCAAAGATTTGAAGATCATCTATACGATGTTACTTGAGATATGGGGACGGTTTCTCGGCTGGTATGACTATAAAATTTTAAAGAAAATCCCTTACAAATGGGAAATTTCAGAATCCACAAAGGATTTAAGCAAATCATAAATTATGAATAATAAAAATTCGTTAAATGCAGAAGTCCGAAAACAACTCATTGCATTCCTCGTAAACGCAGGAGCACGAAGGATCGGTATTTTTGGATCATATGCACAAGGTACTGCTGATACGTCGAGTGATATTGATATACTTGTGAAATTTGCAGACATTAAAAGCCTGCTTGAACTCGTCAAAATTGAAAGAGAATTATCCGAATTGATAAAATTAAAAATCGACCTTTTGACTGAAAACTCTATAAGCCCGTTTTTAATTGAGAGAATAAAGGCGGAGGAACAAGTCATTTATGAAAACTAAAAATGATTCAGTATACTTAGAACACATTTTGGATTCGATCAAATGGATTGAAAGCTATATCTCGGATATATCACGCGAGCACTTTCTAGCAAATCATCTCGTGCAGGATGCAATAATCAGGCAGGTTGAAATAATTGGTGAAGCATCAAAGAAATTATCTATTTCTCTTAAACAGAAATATCCAAATATCCCATGGAAAGACATCGTCGGAATGAGAGATAAACTAATCCACGGATATTTTGGAGTAGACATAGAAGCTGTCTGGAAAACTGTTGAAGATGACATCCCAATATTGAAAGAACAAGTATCTAATATTACAAATAAACCATGAAAAGCATAAAACTTCTACTCAAACTTATCTTTTTAAGAATATCCAGGCAGTTATATGAGAAAATTATGCTGCCGGTAAACTACACGGTGAGCGTGACCTACCGCTGCAATTCCCGCTGCAAAACCTGCAATATCTACAAGATCAAAAGTGAAGAACTTTCGGTTGATGAGTACGATAAAATTTTCCGCTCAATCGGCAAAAGTGCTTATTGGGTTACCATCAGCGGCGGTGAGCCATTTCTGAGACGCGATCTTGGAGAGATCATCGGTGTCATTTATAAGCGATCCAAACCGAGCATCATCAACATCCCCACAAACGGACTGCTCTTCAGGGAGATTCCGAAGCGCGTTAAGGCGATCGCAGAAAGCTGCCCCAAAAGCAATATCGTGATCAATATCTCAATAGATGATATTGGAGAACGTGATTCTGTGATAAGAGGTGTTCCCGACGCATATGAAAAAGCCATGAAAACTTTTAAGGGGATAAAAAAGATCGATTTGTGCAATGTAAATGTGGGAATTCATACTGTGATATCAAAGTTCAATGTTGAACGATTCCGCGAAATTGCAGGGGGGCTTATGGACTTGCATCCGGACTCCTACATTACAGAAATCGCAGAAAACCGGGTCGAACTCGACACAATGAATGAAGATATTACTCCCCGTGTGATGGACTACTCACAGGCAATAGATTTTCTTCTTCATAAGATCAGAAATACACCTTTCAAGGGCATGAACAAGATCACCCAAACATTCCGCATCGAATACTACAAAATGGTAAAGAAGATACTCAAAGAGAAACGTCGTGTGCTTCCCTGTTATGCAGGAATTCTCTCTGCTCAGATCGTTCCCAATGGTGATGTGTGGCCTTGCTGTATCAAGTCAATTGTTGTGGGAAACATAAAAAAATACAACTATAATTTCAAAAAACTCTGGAAAAAAAGTACGCTTCTAAAAAAGGAGCGTAAGGCGATCCGCAGGGAAAAATGCTATTGTCCAATGGCAAATGCTTCATACACTAATATGCTCATGAGTAATCGGATTTTATTCAAAGCAACGCTGAGATTACTGAAAAAATGACCAAGAAACACATCACGATCCAGACAAAATATTCTATCAAAGATGGCAATTATATATACACAGATTTCTATGAAAAATCACAGGAAAAAGTGGCGCTCATACTCAATTCCTATGAGAAGAGCGAAAAAGCAGAAAAAGCAGTCGGTGTTCTTCTAAACGTATTCAAAGAAAATTTTTATGAAAAATCCTATGATGTAAAGACCAGACTACAAAACACGATCCGGGAAATGAACTGGCATCTCACTGCTTTTTTCAATCGCGAAAAGTGTAAATTTGAGATGTCGGCAGTTATCTGTGTGATTAAAAACGGTATTGCATATTTTGTACAAACCGGTCGCTTGATAATCTATGCTTATAATGAAACGCTCGCACCGATCGGACTGGATATTCATAAACATTTCGAAGAATCATTTCATGTCCCTATGCTCGGCATTAAGGAGGGTGAGCTCCAGGTAAAAGTACTCACTCTCGAACTTAAGCACGACACAGATATTTTTATTCTTCCTTTCCTTTATGCAAAAGAACTCCACTCTTCGATAGAAAGCAAAAGTAAATTTCTTCAGACATTTGACAATCTTTTCTCAGAAAATGCAGCACCAATAATGCACATAAGGGCTGCCGAAATGCATTCCCACTACAGACCACAAAAAAAATTCCATATTAATGCAAAAACTACCGGGCGCGTCATGCTTGCTGTCATCATCATTGCAACCGCATACGTCGTCTTCGGGCGCAAGTGGGGTCAGGGAATTCTGAGCAGCGGCAGGGAAGTGATCAACGAAAAGAAAAAAACATTAATTGATTATAAGGCACTCTTTCATAATCTACCGTATCCCAGCTTTGAAGTCAAGGACTGGCAATGGGTCAGCCCTGTTGAAATTACCATGCCTCCTTTCTTTGATGCTGAAAATCTGTATATTATAACAGGCAGCGAAGTTACCTGCATAAAGAAAAATACATTCCAGTTGAAATGGAAATCTAAATTTGAAGGTGAGATCAAGGATATTGAATCACTTCGTGATGAGAAACTTCTCATTATTGATGGACGCGGAAATCACTATATGCTAGATAAAGCACGAGGCAAAATCGAGTGGCAAAAAGCCAAACCCGCAACTCACGAGAAATATAATAAGCAGTCTCCACAAGTAATAGTTATTGATTACATCCGGGACGGGCGGCTTGAGCAAAATTATTACATCTTATCACATAAAAATTTATTGAAGCTCATCCTTGGGGGGAAAGGCGATGTGGTCGCTACCGTGGAATTCGATGATAAGATCGATTATATTTCTGATTATGATTACGTAGAAAAATGTTTCTACGTATGTATGGATAGGAAGATCATAAAAGTTGACCTTATAATTCTATAGGATGCTTCATAATCAATTCATAAACGTAAATAATTGGCTCTTTGAAGAATCAAGTTGGTAATTTGGAAATAATATCCAATATCCAACACGGAATATCCAGGTATGAAGTAAGAAAATAAATGAGTGAGAAAGAAAAGAATAAAGAAAATTATCAAAAGAAGTTCGATTTACAGGAACGTCTTATTGATTATGCTGTAAGATTCTGGTTACCAAGCCCCTGCTTGGTAACCAACACAAGCGGAATATCACCTGCTCCAAATTATGAACGAATTACCGTTGCGGAGGTTTACAACCATCCGCAAGGTAATCGAAGTGTGGTTGAAGATAATAGTAAAGGCAAAATTAATTCAACCTTCAACAAAATTGTTCCCTTTATTGCAGGAGACAGATGAGTTGATCTCAATACTTTTCCGCCGGCTGGCGGATAAAGCGAAAAAGAAAAATGGGCAATAGCTATAAAAAAATTTTGTCTTTGCTGTGCCACGCTGTGATAAATGGATATTGGATATTCCGTGTTGGTTATTGGATATTCAGATTATAAGTATATCAACCCATTTAGAAATAAAGGAAACCAATAAATTTTAATTAATAGGAGATAGTATGGCAAAGATCGCATCTGCCGGACACTACGGACCAAAGATTCACTCCGATTGCAGGGTAACGATAGAGCTTACAAACAGCGGTAGAATACAGATAGAACTCATCAGCAAAGTGAAAACATTTTTCGGAGATCATATTATTTCTCTGGCACAAGATGAACTGGCATTTTTCAATATTAAAAACGCCAAAGTGAAGATTGAAGATAAGGGAGCGTTGGATTTTGTGATCATAGCTCGCATCGAAGCAGCGTTGAAGAAAGTTGATAGTACAATAACAAAAGCATATCTGCCGGAGATGAAAGCGCATTGTAAGTATAAAACCGCGAAAGACGGGTTAAGACGTTCCCGGCTATATCTGCCGGGAGGATCACCAAAGCTGATGCTGAACGCCGGTCTGCATGGTGCCGATGCAATAATCCTCGACCTTGAAGATTCGGTTCATCCCGACGAAAAGGATTCTGCTCGAATACTTGTGCGAAATGCACTTAGAACAATAGATTTTAAAGGCGCTGAAAGGATGGTTCGGATCAACCAGCTTCCTCTGGGCTTCGAAGATATCAAAGAGATCATTAACGAGAACGTTCATGTTGTGCTCATCCCGAAATGTGAATCCAGACAACAAGTGATAGATATTGATACATATATTAAGAAGCTTAAAAAGAGCAAATCACCTGTCTATCTTATGCCGATAATCGAGTCAGCAAAAGGCGTTATGAACGCTTATGAAATTGCATCTGCCTGTGATAATGTTGTTGCGTTGACACTTGGCCTTGAAGATTATACTGCCGATATTGGTGTCAGACGATCAAAATCTGAAAAGGAATGTTTTTTTGCCAAAAGCATGGTAGTAAACGCTGCAAAAGCTGCCAGTGTACAAGCAATTGATACAGTGTTTTCAGATGTTGATGACATGGAGGGTTTGTATGAAAATGTGAAACAGGCAAAAGCAATGGGCTTTGATGGAAAAGGGTGTATTCATCCTCGTCAGATCAAGGTTGTGCATGAGGCGTTCTTGCCAACAGAAGAAGAATTAGCCAGAGCAGAGCAGATAGTCGATGCTTATAAAGCCGCCAAAAAGGAAGGCAAGGGAGTAGTATCTCTTGGAAGCAAAATGATCGATCCTCCTGTAGTCAAACAAGCCCAGCATGTTCTGAAGATGGCAAAACTTGGAGGTATGATAAAATGAAAAAAGCAGATAAATTTGTAAAAAATGCAGCAGGTCGTCTTGTACCTACTATTGTCAATGGGAAAAAAGTCATACCTTTCATAGGAGTCAACAAATACAGACCTACACATAGAGGTGCAGCACCGCGCGTGCCGACCGTTATAGATTATCCAAAAGATTGTAATAAAATTGTCGATTCCTTGAAAGAAGCGTTGATAAAATCCGGACTGAAAGATGGAATGACAATCTCAACCCATCATCATTACAGGAATGGAGATTATGTTGCAAACTGGATTTTTGATATTGCTGCAGAACTCGGTGTAAAGGATCTAATATGGGCGCCAAGTGCAGCATTCCCATGCCATGCGCCGATCATCAAACATCTTGAATCCGGTGTAGTTCATCATATAGAGGGGAGTTTGAATGGACCTCTTGGAGATTTTTGCAGTCATGGAAAAATGAAGGGACTTGGCTATCTCAGAAGTCACGGCGGAAGATACAGAGCTGTGGCAGATGGCGAACTTCATATTGACATTGCAGTACTGGCTGCATCTGCTGCCGATTTGATGGGAAATGCTAACGGCGTTTTGGGAAAACATCCTTTCGGTCCCATATCTTTTTCAAGAACTGATTCCAAAAATGCAGATAGGTCTATTGTTGTTACTGATACATTGATCGATTTTCCCTGCTACCCATGGGAAATTATGGGTAATGATGTGGATTTCGTTGTGGTTGTGGATGAAATTGGCGATCCTGAGAAAATCGTGTCGGGTACAACAAAAGTAACGAAAAGTCCTGACAGGTTGCTTATTGCAGAATATGCTGCAAAGTTTATTGAAGCGGCAGGTATCCTTAAAGACGGAATGAATTTCCAGGCAGGCGCAGGTGGAATTTCACTCGCATTTACCGATTTTGTGAATAAGATGATGATCGAGAAAGGCATCAAAGCACGAAGCATGATCGGGGGAAGCACAAAATATCTTGTGGATATGATGAATAACGGTCGCACCGATTATATATTTGATGGGCAGACTTTTGGCTTGGAAGCTATCTCTTCGCTTAGAGATAATCCAAAACATATTCCAATTGATGTTTTCGACAGTTATGATTTTCATGCAAAAAGCAATCTTGTGCAAATGATGGATGTGATAGTGCTCGGAAGCACTGAGGTAGATGTGAACTTTAATGCAAACTGCGTTACGCACAGCGACGGACGCATGTTGCATGGCATTGGCGGCTTCCAGAACTGCATGATGGCAAAATGTACGATGATCGCAGTCCCTTCATTTAGAGATAGAATTCCTGTAATTAAAAATGAAGTCACAACAATTGTTGCTCCCGGAGAACTCGTTGATGTTATTGTGACAGAGCGCGGCATTGCAATAAATCCACTAAGAAAAGACCTTATTGAAGCCACAAAAAATTCGGGGCTTCCTATCAAAGATATTAAAGATATCAAAGCAGAAGTTAACGACATTTGCGGTATTCCAGCTAAGCCAAAACTATCCGACGAAGCAGTTGCAGTTGTTGAATGGGTGGACGGAACAATCCTTGATACAATAAGAAAAGTTGAGGATTAATAATCTCAGAAATTATTATATTGTCGAATTAATACCGAAGGTGAGAATACGCATTCTCACCTTCCCTTTTTACAAACATTTGAGGTGTCATGGACCATTCCATGACACCAGCACCAAATTTTTTATCGAGTAAAATGAATAAGTCGCTCTTCTGATTCCGAGCCGACAGCCTCTCCTACAATAAAGAATGCATCAATTCTCCAGATGTAACTGTAGCCGGGAATGGGAACAAAATCAATCTCAGAAATATTAAAACTTGTTTCACCAGGGATGAGATCTTCTGAGTATACAAGGCTGTGTGTCATATCATAGAAAAGTATTCTATAAGGGTAATCCAACCCAACCCATGAAAAATCTATTGACTCATTCACAGGAAAAGTGCCATTATTTATAGGAGCCTGCAAGCCGGGTACTTCAATAAGTCTATAGGAGACCGTATCAGAATTTGTGGAGTTCCCCGCCTCATCAAAAGGAATAATAAAGTATGACCACGTTTTTTGAATGACCGGCTCCTCATATCCTATAAATTTATCATAATAAGTGGAAGAATCGGGAATAAAAGGAATTTGTTCTACAAAAGTAGTGTCCCCGTATTCATTAAATCGCCAAACTTCAATATGATGAATATCGCCATCCTTTTGGAGGGGGGTGTCATCCCATTGGATCTTCATCCAATTGTAGTTAAGGCTTCCTGCAGGATAGGCATCAATGCCATTATTTCTATCAGTATATGCACAGCCTGGATCACCAGGGTCACATTTATGCGGGGTCATTGTAACTTTTGAGGGTGCATGCATTGTGCTTATTTCACCATAAAGGTAACTTGAGGTATTGTTTTCACAATATGCACAAACTTGGTAATAGTTCACTATACAGGGAATTACATTTTCATCCAAATATTCTTCCAAATTTTCGGCTATATTAATAGAATCCCATTCTGATGTTTCTCCACGCTTGAAATATACCCTATATCCATCCTCATTATTACAATTATCCTGCCATGTGACCATTACCTGAGTGGGGCTAAGTTCTTGAAGCTGCAAATTTGTAGGTGCTGGTAAGAAAGGAATAAAAGCACTCTCTGTGGAATCGGAATAGCTAATACCGCTTACAGCAAAAATTTTATAATTACATGTATCATATAGGGCTGTCGTGTAATCGAGAAAGTGTGTTGTATCTGCCGGGACATGAGCATAATTCATCTGCCAGCCCTTTTCATCAATCTTCCTATCGATGCGGAAATACTGCTCGCCAATGCTATTATCCTGCCAAGTAAGCTGTAATGTATCTTGAGCAATTTGTACTATCTGCAAATATTTTGGAGCAGAATTATCTGAAAACCATGCAATTGTGTCCGAGTAAGTGGAATTTTCTTCACCATCAAACGCTTTCAATCTGTAGGAATATACTGTATCAGAATTAGTTGGTATTATATCATTAAATGAGGTTATATTTTCGGAAACCTCGTTGTAATTATTGAACCAATCCTCAATTCCTCTTTTTCTATCAATTATGTATTTTATTTCATTTGTTGAATTATCAGTCCATGTGAGTTGTATCTTGTTATTTTCAACGAGACTTATTGTTAGGTTAGTTGGCGGCAATAGTTGTTCTTCTGGTGTAGTGCTTTTCTTAGTGCAGAACGTAAATACAGCTATCGTTATTATCAGTAAAAGAATCAAAATCCTTTTGCTCATAAGGAACCTCCGTAGGTTTATAATTTTGACTTGATTGGTTTGTATATTTATCAGAATTTTTGTCAATTTTTTCTGGAAATTAAAAAAATCTTTGCGAAAGGAAGGCAACTTTCGCAAAGCAATCTGTCATTTTAAACTTGAATCGCATAGAATGCAATAAGTTTGATTCGAGGGTTGGCACATTCTCGCTTCAAACTTCACTACGAAGCAAGTCTGCTCTTCATTATGAGACTCGAGTTCACAAAATCCGTCAGCAGACGGGGAGGGTGGACTTGAGAAGAAATTGAGAACTCGGCATTCTGAAGTCCAGTCAAGCCTGAACTCCAGTCTGCAAAGAGTCGGTGACTCCGAAAACCTCCGTGTCATTCCCGTGAAAACGGGAATCCAGTTTTGATGAGGGTTGATTGCACTTAATCAGCCGCAGATTTTTTATAGTGTTTTTAACTTAGCGAAAGTGACCTTCGTCCGCCCACTGGCGGAAACTTTCGCAAAGACAACATATTATAAAAAGCCCTTCTTGCAAAGGGCTTTTGGGAGAAACGAGCTTTCTATCGTGTAATCTTAGATTGCTCCACTATCTTCGATGCGTAAGACATCGACTTTTAAATCCTTTAATTTATCCTGAAGAGAATCCATTTTGATCTTGAGTTTGGATTCGTTTTTAAGCAATTTCTCATCAATATTCTGAAGCATTTTATCAACATCAAATATCTTTTTTTCATCTCCATCAATATACATTTTCATGAGTCCGTTATCAATCGAAATCTGCAACTGATCGGCGATATCGGATTTTTCACCAACCTTTGCTGTAACAGTTAAAACATCACCATTACGAAGCACTTCAACCGCTACTTCATTATCCACTTCCACTTCATCGAGGATATCAGAAATATCATCAATTTCATCAATTTCAATACCGTTGATCTCGATAATGATATCATCTACCTGAAGCAATGACCCTTCAGCGGGAGAACCTTCATAGATCTTCTTTATCAACAAACCATCTTTGTCATCGAGTTCGTCAACCTGCAGCCCGAGCCATTTACCGTCCTTGTCTTTGTAGTTCCACACATACACATTGCTGGGTTTATCGAACCACTCTATCTCATTCATAAAAGATTTTGTGATCTCCTTTTTCCCCAATACAACTGCGAATGTTTTGTACTCCCCGTCACGAAATACATCTACGTTTACGGATTGCTCCGGCTCCATGCTAGCGAGCATTTTGCTTATCTGATCGGATGTATAAACATGCTGACCTGCCAGATCGAGCATGACATCTCCCCCTGTTATACCTACCTCAGCGCTGGGACCATCATCGACAACATCACTGATAAGCACACCATAATTTGTATTCAAACCCTTTTTCTCGTAATCGTAAGAAGAAAGGTTTTGAAGAAATACTCCGAGATACGCTTTGTATTCCGGTTTCGGTCCGAAATCTTCCTTATTTGCAAGTGTCAATTTCAAGGTTTTTTCATCCCCTTCACGATAGATCTTCAGCTTGATCTTTTGTCCGGGCTTATACATTTTCAGCATTTTGGTGAACTGGTCTTGATTAAATAATTTGGTGCCATCGAATTCAAGAATGATGTCATTTTTTTGCATACCGGCTTCTTGGGCAGGAGAATCATCTACAATACCAAATACCTGAATGCCATATTCAACTCCTGCCTTCTCATAGTCCCCGATGTCCCCTGGATAGATTCCGACAAATGCCTTTTCCTCTGCTGCAAGACCTTGAGTCATTGCAAGCACGAGAATGACTACAGCTAAGATCGGAATGAATTTCATTTTTTTCATTTCTGTTGCCTCCGTGTTTTTTAGAATAATGTATTTGATGCAAGCTGAACCGACTGGGACTTAAATTCCGAGACGATCAGCAGTGCATCATTCGTTTTTGGTGATCTATATTTTCTTACCACATATGCCTTATCTTCAACGTAGTTGTTGGGATCGAACTCCGACCCAAGAGATGGATTGCGAATAGTTGTGTAACGGAAATAATCATTAAAAGGCATTAATTTTTCCTGCTGAACAGCAGAATCTTCTGAAGTTCGAAAAGTAAAATTATGCACCGTAAATGCGAATTGCGGTTTGATCACCAATCCTATCGCAATAACAAAAAAGAGAGCAGCAAAGCCAACTGCCCATCTAAGCCGGGTTTTTACTTTTCTAGTTGGACTAAAATAATGTCCTGCCAATTTTGTTTTTAGTTCCTGCTCAAAAGGATCATTTTCGAGCTTGGGAACAGTAACTGTTTCTAACTTTTCTTCAAATTTTTTCATTTGACAAATCTCCCTGTAAAAAATCTCGCAGCTTCTCCAAAGTACGATGCATCTGAACTTTGATCGTTCCTTCTTTCTGTTTGAGTATCTCAGCGATTTCCTTATACTTCATCTTTTCAAAGAAACGTAATGAGATCAGATTCTGTTCATAAAGAGGAAGTGCTTGTATGGCTTCTTTCAGAGAATCATAATCAAGGTCGATAAGCTTATCACCCGCATTATTTATTTTCTCTCTCAGCATATCTCTTATTACCTGATTTCGCTTCTCACTCCTGAAATACTGATTGGTCTCATTTATCGCAATGCGGAACAGCCATGAAGAGAAGGAACATTTTTGTTCGTTCACAAATCTGTACTTTGGTAAATTATTCATCATCTTAAAAAATATATTTGATACGATCTCATTTTTTGTTGCATCGTCTTTCACTCTATGATATAAGAAGTTATTGATCTTCGGGAAATATTTTTCATATATTTCTCCAAAAGCGGAGATGTCCTTTTTCGCTTTGAGTATGAGCTTTTTTTCCGACACTTTCTTCATATCCATGTTCTTATACCTTTATAACGCAGCAGAGTGTTAAAGGTTACAATTTTTTTAAATTCTTATTTTGATGCAAAATAATTTATAGAAGGCGATAATACGCATTCTCGCCTTCTTTTGTGAAAAATCCGAGTTGTCAAAACAATCGCAAATTGTATTATTACTACAAGAACTGATAAATTTCTTATTGCTTTATTTTTATCTCCCATTTTGGAATAGATAATTTGTTAATAAGATTCAAGTGTCAATTCTTTTGTTATTTCATAAGAAATTTGATCACGATTGTTTACAGTTACTACAAAAATTATTACATCCTTCCTCTTCTTCAATTCCTTTGTCAGCTCACAATCCACTCTTTTTATTGTTGCCAGCAATGGCTTTTCGGACTCAAAAACTTTTCTCAGCATATCACAGAATTTCGGACTGAACATCTCCATTCTACCGATTTCATCTATCAAGATCAGGTCAGCGCTTTTTAGTGCTCGTTCCATCGCAGGAATGCCGACCTTTTCAAAAGCATCGATATTCACTCCATATTTATTCACCCGATAAGGTGAGCTTGATTTTTCTGAAGCCATGACCATCTGGTTGCCATCAAAATCTGTGATGTAAAAACCTGTGCGCCTGTCATTCTCTTTCATTTCATGAGTATAAAATCCGCCTATCTTGCAAGAAAGCTGCTTTGTTATCTTATTAACAAGAGTGGTTTTACCCACTCCGGGATATCCTGTGATGAGTATATTTTTGGACATAGGATCAAAACCGAAAATATCATAAAGAAATGCAAGAAATATAAAATCAACTCGTTTCGATAGAAATATTCATTGCAGTATTTTGTCTATAAAACTTGATTACTTGCGAGTTCATCTTCAAATTTTAATCATAAATGTTGTTCGGAATGGAGAACAAAAAATGTTTAAAACATCAGGCATACTTATTGCAGTATTCAGTATTCTCACGATCACATCCTGCACCTGCTCCTATTGTGGAAAACTGGAGTACGTGAACACACAGACAACCATCGAAGCAGAAGTACAAAAACAAGCCCGGGAATTAAGCACAAGATCAAATCTTCAAAAAGAGGATATTCTTTCTGCGATTGGCATGCTTTTATCAGAAAATCCCCGCATCTTCGGAGCTGCCTTTGCTACTGCACCTTATGATGAAAATATGGAACTCATTGAAACCTATTATGTTTATCGGGAGGGTAATGAAACTAAAACCATTCACGATCTGGCATATAATTTCCTGACATCTGCGGGCAGCAATTGGTATAAAAAACCCTATCTGAATAAAAAAGCAATGTGGAGTATTCCCTATTATGATGTTGACGGCTCAGGAGCGAAATATTATCTGACCACCTATTCATATCCGGTTATTGAAAACAGTGAAGTAAAATTCATATTCACTGCAGATTATCTGTTGAATATTAAAGAATAACCCGTAATAAACTTGAGTCATTTCGAATGTAATATTTAAAAGTTTATCACTAACTGACGAAAGGAGATTCGAATGTTTAAAAAAGGGCTTGCAGTCTTACTATTTTTTATTCTTTTATTTTCATCATTATGTGCTCAGGAGCCAGAAACAAAAGGAAAAGAAGTATGGTCAGTACGTGGCAACACGTGGTTGCTCTGGAAGGGATATCAATCCAAAACGGATCCGTCTATCGAGCTCAAACAGGTGTGGAACGGCACAAAGGTCGAACCCTTTGCAACCTATGCTGGAAATTTCAAAATAATCTTACCTTCAGGAGAATTTGGGTACATTAGATCAGACAATCTTGAAGAAGCATACTGGGTAGAGAATGTTGACTCCATTAAATTTTATTACAGATTGAAATGGGGTACTGGAGACTACGAAATGCTTCCCCCGGACACTCGTGCATACCGACTTGAAACGCTGGATAACGGAGGAATCTATAAAGTCCGCCTTGAAGATGGCAGGGTCGGTACAGTCATCAGGCACTATATGCGCTCACCATATTTCAGAACACTTCCTGAAGTAAATCAAAAATTTGTCAGGATCTATTCCCTGGAAAAACTCCAGAATAAGCTTATTGGTAAAACAAGGGAAGATGCAATCGACTTCATCGGACCTGCAAGCGTTTCCATCTATACGAACAATGAGCAAACTGCTTCTGAGCTCTATTTCCGATATGCGATTGGAGTGCAGGATAAAAAGCGTCATAAAGGATTAAAAATATTATATGACGGGAATGTAGCGAATGAGATCACGCTGCTTGGAGCTGCAAAGAAATCAATTGCAGAAAGACTTCCCCTCGCTGGCTTGATAAGAAAGATCAATTTAAATTGGATTTCAAACAGCAAAAAAACATACTATGAGAAAGATGGTGAGAATTGGTGGTCAAAATTCAAAAAGAAAAGCTTCATCACCAAAGTTATCGGCTTTATCGTTTCGATTATTCTCCTCTTTCTTTTCTTCTCTATCCCTCAATTTTTATCCTGGCCCTTCAGGCGGCTTATTATCACTATTAAACCGATGGGAAACGGGCTGGTCAAATTCATAAATTTCCTCCTGCTTACTCTGTTTATGTATTTTTTCTTCCTTGTGCTGACGCTTTTTGTTATTCTTGATCAGTTTCTTGTTATCGCAATATTTACTCTTATTCCGTGGTTTATTTTCATGCGGAGGAACAACAGTAACATAAGTTACAACCGCTGCCCAAGATGCCATACCATGTGGAGCGCTGCAGATAAAGGAAGTACTCATACCGGCACTGAAGAATCTACAGCTTGGAAACAACGTGATGTGTATAAGGGTTCGACAACTTCCGGAAACGTAACAACGAAAAACTATGACCGGCATCATGATGAAGAAATTACTACTACTGAAAATTACCTCGATCACAGAAAATGCGTTAACTGTGGATATGAATGGGATGTTCATCGCAGAGAAACAAGTAAGAACACAATACAGCATTAAAGATTCAGATAATAATATAAACGGAGTTGCTTTATCCGGGCAACTCCTCTTTCCATAAAAAGGTACTGGAGGTATGTATGCCTGATAAGAATCCGTACAATTTCTGTACATGGGATGACAATTCTGATTGCACCTCGTGCGGATTGCTTGCGAAACTCGCCTGTAAATGGGATAAGAAGATTCTCGGATTATTCATGGGAATTGGCATTCCGCCATTTCTTATCACTCTGTTTGGTTTTGTTATTCTTGGGTTGATGGGACTTTCCTGGTGGTGGCTTATTGGTTATGTTGTTTACTTTATCATTTTTTTTGCATTCTTGAAGCTCGATTTCTCTGTAGTCATTGTCCGTATTATACACGTGAAGGAAAAACCTTGAAATGTCTGGGTAATAATGGCAACTACAAATTCTGGAAATATCATCCGGAACCGATCAATGGTTTTGAAAAATTCCTTATGATCTTTGTCATCGTTCTTATGACATTCATTTTTATTCCTCTTGCGGGATTGGGATTTGGTATTTATCATATTACAGCACACTATTCCATGTATGGATTAATTCCCCTGATGCTGATGATCGGATTATGCTTTTCTGCATTTGTTACAGGCATTGGCTTCATCGTTGCGCTCAAAAATGGATTCTGCTCTCGTTGCGTAAATTTCTCGTGCGGACTGAATACTGTTACGAAAGAAGTTGTAGATGCCTATCTCAGGAAAAATGATGTGATGAGAAAAGCCTGGGAAAAGACCGGTTATGTTTTAGATAAATAATCAAAGGAGTAACATGAAATTCAAAGATTTTATTATTCAGTTTATAATCACTTTTGTGGTTGCATTTATTGCAAGTGCAATTGTAATATTTCTCTACAATTTGATCATACACGGCACAGGCAGGTTCATGTGGAGTATCTCGTTTATGCTCTCCTTTACTGTTGGTTTCGTGATTCCCTTTAGTACGTTGTATACGTCGAAGAAAAAGTAAAATTTTCTTAGGAAAAAAACAGGGCAATGATCGGTTTCATTGCCCTTTCTCAGACTGGACTTCATAATCCCGAAGGGAGAATGGAGTTCAGAATAAAGAAATGTAAAATGATCTCAGGGTATATAGTTTGCATTATTCATCTTGAACTGTAATTCCATCCGAATGGGATTTATACAAAAGAGTAATATGTATGCCGTCCTAAAAAGAAATTTTAAAAGGGGAATTTAATGATTATACTCGGATCTAAGAGAGAAGGAGATTTGTAACTCAACATTCCGATCTGTCTCGGTGTAATGAAATGAAAACGGATGTTGAGTACGCAAGATCGGAATCTTGCGTTACTAATGTAATATACATCTTGTCTATATCGATTGAGACCATACTTAAAAAAAGAATTTTTCAACCTTTCATAAATCATTTATTAGAAATTTATTACAATTATCTGCCGAAGAATCAGTTTTCTTTATATAAAATTCAATCTTGACAGGAATAATTTTGCAAATTGGTTTTTGTACAAAGTTTATTATGAAAAAGAAAAATGAGTTCGAGATTTGTTCACAAAGGAAGAATATAGAGTTTTCAGACACAATATTAACGATAAAATCTATCTCAAATTTTTACAGGTTTATGACTTAGGACATCGTATATTAACACGAAAAATTCAATACATATTGGAGGATTGATATGAAAAAAATACTGGGATCATTGATAACAGGTTTTTGCATGATAAGTAATATTTATGCAATAGAGATAACTAAGGTATCTGAGTTTTCTTTTTCCGATATGCGCTATTGGGAACAAAATATGGCAGTGAAAAATAACAATTTATTTGTTGTGGGTATAAGAGGTCTACAGATTTATGAGGTACAAGATGATTCTTTGATCCTTCTAAAAGAATATAACATAGAAGGACAGCCTAGGCATATAATCATTAAAGAAAATTATGCATATGTAGCGATATATGATGGAATATACTTTCTTTGTCGAATAGATATATCGGATATATATGAACCCATGATAACGGATACGCTTCATTCTCTTGGTAATTATGACTATTTTATCGACGGCAATCATCTCTTTGCAAATGAGTTACTGGATTCTGGATTATGGAAAATGCATGTGTATGATACAGATACATTTCAGGAAATTGTATGCTTTAATGTGCCGCATGGCAATTGGGCTATGTCAAAAGTTGGCAACGGTTTGGGGATTGTAATGGGAAATTATCAAATTGTTTATCTATACGACATATCAAATCCTGATAGTATATCTTTATACAGTTCGGGATATATCGGCGATTCATCTTTTCCCTGGAAATCAACAATTATTCAAGATACCTTCTTGGTAATCGCAAGCGATTTGTCAAAGGTAAAATTTTTTGATATATCCAATCCATCGCACTGCGAATTAATACATACATTGGATTATGATATTGACGATTTAATAATATGGAACGAACTCATGATCCTGAGAAATACTACCGAAATGTGGCTATACGATGTGAGCGATCCACATAATCCGTTGTTTCTTGATCATATAGGTGAAATTTATTGGGAGGAATACAATTTCTTTAGCGGGATAACAAACCAAGAGAACATAATCTTTGTAAGTAAGGTATATAACAGTGACATTAATTGCTATTCGATTGAGGACAATATTTTTGATAATTACTATAACTATTACTCTAATGGTACGCTCATTTCATCATATTTGTATAATGATAATATCTATATCTCAACAAGATACGATGGTATAAAGTGTTGGAATATTTCCAATCTTTACAATCCTGTTTTTGTACAAACCTATTATGATGACTATAATTTTTATCAAAATATGTCCTGTGATGAAGACATAATTGCTTTAAGTATGATCGATAAAACCACCTTTGACTATTTCCATGCTCCGCTTTTCATAGAACCAAATGGCGATATTTCTGTTCTAGATATGGTAGGATGTAATCCCCTTAGTACCTTGTCGTATAGAGAGAGTACGGGGTTTTTTACTACAGACAATTCTGTATTGTTTAAATATGAGCTGGATGATGATAATGAATTAACTGAGGTATGCACGTTGGATATACCTATTTCTTCTGGGAAAGTTGTTTTTTGGGAAAATCATCCTGACATAGCTTATATATTAGGACTTTCTTCTTTTATCATTGTCGATAATATTACGAGTAATGACAGTATATATGTAGGGGATAAATATCCGTCATACAATTATTATCAAGATGAAGTAGCAGAATATTTTGATTATGCATTTATGTCAACATCTAGTTCAGGCGGTGATTGTGCCGTGTATGAAATGTCCGATCCTCTCCATCCGATCCTGAATTTTATAATAGAAAAGAGTGGTCCGATTGCTGTCGACAAAGAGAATGGTCTTCTTTTTATTGGAAACCTATCCTGTACAGTCTATGATCTCGGAAATATTGAAGAAGGTTATGTTGACAGTCTTTATACTTTT
>JAVCDK010000033.1 GCA_030765865.1 Candidatus Celaenobacter antarcticus
TATTTCTGGAGAATAAGGGGAAGAAATCCTGACAATGATATCTCAATCCTGGCTTTTTTTCATTATCTTTGGAGCGAGTGGTCGGAATATTGGTGTTTTTTTGTGAGATAGATGGTATGATACATTTGCTTAAGAAGTGTATATAATGAAAAAAGCTATTCTCATTGTTATTTTGGTTTTTATTTTACATATCTATATTGCTGCTAATGAAAAGGGAGATGGAATCACTGAAAGTGTAGAGGAGACAACCGGCACGATGGCTGGAGTTTCATTAGATATTGGTCCTGAGCTAGATGGTTGTTTTACGCTGTCTTTAGGAGTAGCCCAAAAGCTAAAATATTCTGATAAAAGTGTTATTTTTTTGGGAAGTTATACCGAACATCACCAGTTTGGATATCTCGTGTGGGAAAGAAAAATATATGGCAGCAGGAGTCCATTTTTCTATGGGTATAGACTTGGCTTTGGGTATGTGAAATGGGGAGATTATAAGTGGACTTTTACCATTGAAGGCGCGAAACACTCAAGTCATGGAATTAATCCATATATATCATTCATAGTTGGATTCCGAATTAGATTATGGGATAAAACGCACTTGCAGGTTTCAAGTGAAGTCCTTGGAATTAGAATACCTGCAAATCTCATAACTATTTCAATCCAATAGAATTATTTAAAATACGAAATCGGGTTTTTTTTCAGCGGGAATCAGTTTGATCTGTGTTAATCAGCGAGCTATTCTTTTATTACTACTTACCATACTCTAGCGGATATGGTTTCTGCAAATTTTTACACAACCACAGATTATACGTCATCTCATACTTCCCATTTCGATAGATCATCACGCCTTTTAGGGGAACTATCTCTTCGAAATATTCCGAATATCTTTGTTCCGGGCTTGTCGTGTAGCGCGGATGCATCACAAAAATTCCATCCTTTCCCATTAGGGAATCCATAGGTGCCCAATATGCAAAATGATGTGCACTTCTTTTATCAAAAACAGCAACTGGATATTTCTTCCGGACAGCATACCCGAGTTCACCGCCTGTAATATATTTATGGGTAAAAAGAAATGTATTCTCGTTCAATAAATCTCGATGTTCCAGTTCACCAATAACTTTATCCCAGCCATAGCCCTCCAGTGTGAGATCGAGCTGAACCCCGAGGTTCAGGAATCCTGTGATGGAATGTATCACGATCATAACCAGCAGAACGGCAGTAACAATTCCTGTGCTCCAGAATGTCCATTTTACTTCCGGCTTCTTCCAATGTACCATCCATCCGCAGGTGAGAATTATCGCAGCAAGGTATCCTGGCATGGGCCAGTGAGGTAGTATTTGCTGAGTGGCACCGATAAGTGTAAAAATGCCAATCGGCAGAAGTGCAAAAGGCAATAGCCAGCGCGTTTTTTTATCATTCTTATCAATCGTTTTGATTATTCCCATTATCAGTATGATCATTATCCAAGGAAGCAGATATGCTGCCTGAACCAGTACGCCCTGATAGAAGTTCGTGAATGAAAGACTATGCCTCGAAACTCCTTTCCCAAACTGATAGGCGTAGGAAACCCAGTTATGCTGGGCATTCCAAAGAATATTGGGAAGAAATATCAGTCCTGCTAAAATGAGTCCGATATATAAAAAAGGGCTTTTCCAATACCGCCGCCACTCCTCGAAGGCGATCAGGCAGAATCCGATACTTCCAAGCAGGAGGATCGCATGATATTTCGAAAGCATCGCAAAGCCGAGACTCACTCCGGAAAGGAGAAACCACATCCCTTTTTGCGTTTGATGCACTTTTAAAAGAGTCACAATAAAAAGCAGCCAAAATACGCCCAAGGCATTGTCCGGAATTACAAAGGCGCCCATTCCCACAAAGAAATAGGGGATCGTATGAAGAAAAAGAAGCGAAAATATCGCAGCTTTCCGATTGAATAAACTTCGCACAATATAGTACATCAGGATTGCAGAGATTATGAAGAGAAGTATCGCACCAAAGCGTAAGCTCAAGGTTGAGAACGAACCACTCACCAACCTGCCAAACCCTGCAGTAACTGCAACGATCGGAGGATGATCAAAAAATCCCCATGCGGGATAGAATGAGCACACACCGTAATATGCTTCGTCGATACTAGGCGTAACAAAAATGCTGGCAATAATGCGTACAATAAAACCAATTCCAAGAATTAAAAGTGCTACCCTATCTTTGAAAATTTCAAAGAATGAGAGAACAACGCGATCTAATTTATTCATAGAAACCTACTTTTTCTTCAAAAATCTGCTTAAAGTTTGTGCATTTGATTGTCAATTTTCTCAAGAAAACGTTGCCAAAAATTTATCAAAAAATCAAATCCAGCTATGAAAAAATGTGCTCCTTCTTTTAAAGATACATGGGTGTGGTCACCTATTCTCATTTTTGCGATCCTCATTTGTGTGATCCATCTGACAGGATTGAATGCGCAGCTCTTTTTATTTTTCAATAAAGCTCATGATCTTACAGGTGACCGATTATGGGCTATTGTGACACTTTTTGGTGATGGTCTAGTCGCAGCAGTACTTTTATTTCCGTTTCTTAAAAAGAGACCTGACATCATCTGGAGTGTGCTCATCGCATCGTTCTCGTATATGATCATTCTACACAGTTTGAAGAGAATTATGGATGTGCCGCGTCCTTTAGGTGTGCTTTCCCCGGATTCATTTCATATAATCGGATGGCGGTTGACGAAGCATGCATTTCCATCTGGGCATACCACAACGATTTTTACGTTAATGGGAGTTATTGCCTTTTCATTTCGGGAAAAGTCTATTTATATTTGGAGTTTCATTTTTGCACTTTTAGTAGGGATATCCCGCATTGCAGTGGGAGCACATTGGCCTATCGACGTGCTGGGAGGTGCAATTCTTGGATGGCTTTGCGCATGGATTGGTGTATCTCTTGCGGACAGATCACAGTGGGGATTTTCACGAGTTGCTCAAATAATCTATGGAATCATTTTGCTAATTTGTGCAATCGATCTGCTTTTCTTCTATAACACTCATTATGCTCTCGCGGATCCTGCAAAATGGGTTGTCGGCGGAGTTTGTTTGGTGTGGGGAATGATCGAGTTCTATAAGGTGATATTCAGGAAATAAGTTTTTCTACTGCTTCATTTTTCCGATGGGCATTTTGGGAGAGGTTTTTGTTTTTCATTTTACTTTACGGTGTCTTAAAAACAATGAAGCTCTTCCTACAAAATATCGTAATTATTTGGCAAAATATCGGTTTGGATTTACAATTTTAGTATTGTATATCTTCATAAATGAATCTTAAGAATTTAACTTGACAGCAAATAAAAAATGTAAGTTGAAGAACAAAAAACAAATATGGAGTTTAATATGTTATTAAACTTTGATGAGTTCTTTTCAATAAATTCGAAGAGAATGAAAAAATCAGTTATTCGCGAACTTCTGAAACTAACTGCAAAACCGGAAATCATATCTTTTGCTGGCGGTCTTCCATCACCGGAATCATTTCCCGTAAAAAAAGTGAAGGAGATTGTGGACGAAGTTTTAGATAATGAGGGGAAAATTGCGCTCCAGTATAGTGCAACTGAAGGGGATCCTGTTCTTAGAGAACAATTATTAAAGCATGCAAGCAGAAATGGGATGGATGTTAAAGAAGAAAATCTGCTTGTGACAACTTCATCCCAACAGGGATTAGATCTTACTGCAAAAATTTTTATAGATCCAGGTGACCCAATAATCGTTGAGCTCCCATCGTACGTGGGTGGTCTTGGTGCATTCAATGCCTATGGTGCCGAGATGATAGGGGTTCCACTTGATGAAGAAGGGAAGAGTGCAATATTACTTCGGGAAGAATTGAAAGTGCTCGATGAGAGTGGTAATAAACCAAAATTTATCTATATTGTTCCCGATTTTCAGAACCCCGCAGGTGTGACAATGAGTCTTAAACGTCGTCATGAGATTCTTGAGCTTGCGAGTGAATTTAATCTTATTATCCTGGAAGACAGTCCATATCGAGAGCTGCGTTTTGAAGGTGATCATGTTCCGACAATTTATAGTCTGGATACTGAAGGACGTGTTATATTGCTCGGGACTTTCTCAAAAATATTTGCTCCCGGATTCCGACTTGGATGGATCTTGGCACCAGCAGAAGTAATCACGAAACTCGTTATTGCGAAACAATCAACCGATCTGTGTCCGCCAACTTTCTCGCAGCGTATTGTTGGAAGATTCATGGAAAAAGGATATCTTGAACAGAATATAGAAAAGATCAAGCATATGTATCGTAGAAAGCGTGATATTATGCTGGATGCATTTGAAAAATATATGCCCGAGGGTGTTACTTGGACGAAGCCCGAAGGTGGTCTCTTCCTCTTTTTGCGTGTCCCTGCGCATATGGGTATTGATACGGACGAGCTGTTCTATAAAGCTGTAGACAGAAAGGTCGCATATGTGGTCGGTTCTGCATTTCATTGCGATGACTCCGGACATGATGCAATGAGAATTAACTTCTCTTACCCTACTGAAGATCAAATAGTCGAAGGTGCGAAGCGCCTTGCAACAGTTATAAAAGAACATATTAAATAAATTGTGTAAAACTTTAAATAAGAGCCCACATTCATCTGTGGGCTTTCTTTATAGGATGAGAACAATGGATAGAATTCTTTCATTGCGAAGAACCGATGATTGCATTGCTGAGCTAAAAAGCATTGGTGTAACCTCTCAGGGAATTGAATCAATGTATGAGAAATCCCACTGTCTTGCAATAAAATTAAAGGACATAAAATTGGGAGCGGCAAATATCATCAAACAGGATATGCTCAGTATCGGCGGAGATGCAGCAGTATCACGTGGGGTTGTAAACGGTGCAGTGGAACGTTCGGATGTTATTGTCCTTGGCAATCTGAAAGTGATACATAATCTTGTTAAGAAGCTCTCTTTTCAGGATATTTTTGAGATCCCTCAAATAATCACACGCTTACAAAAACTTGTCGAAATTGAAGAAAGAAAAATGCCTTACACTCTAAAAGCAGGAGATCACACCCTAACTCTGAACAGAACACATATCATGGGAGTTCTCAATGTCACCCCGGATTCTTTCTATGATGGAGGGAAATATAATTCTCTTGATGCAGCACTTTTCCAGATCGAGAAAATGGTTAACGAAGGCGCAGATATTATTGATATTGGTGGAGAATCCACACGTCCATTTTCTGAAAAAGTAAGTGTTCAGGAAGAACTTAAAAGAGTTTTGCCGATCATTTCAAAAGCAATTCAAAGATTTGATGTTCCGCTTTCTATCGATACCTACAAATCTGAAGTGGCACGAGCAGCACTTGATGAAGGTGTACGGATGGTGAACGACATCAGCGGATTGCAGTTTGATCCTCACATGGCTAAGACGGTTGCGGGGTATAATGATGTTGCAGTTGTTGTTATGCACATAAAAGGTGCTCCCAGGGACATGCAGAAAGATCCTACCTACGATGATGTAATCGAGGAAATACTTCAATATTTATCGGATTCGATATCGATTGCAGAAAAAGCAAATATTCCTGCCGGTCAAATCATAATCGATCCTGGCATTGGATTTGGAAAACGAATTGAAGATAATCTTAAGATTATCCGCAAACTCTCTGAATTCAAATGCCTTGATAAACCTGTGCTTATCGGATGTTCGAACAAAAGTTTCATCGGCTGGCTCCTGAAGACTGAAAAGGAAGATCGTCTTGAAGGAACACTTGGTGCTCATGCCTATGCAATTATGCAGGGAGCGCATATAATCAGAGTTCACGAAGTAGGACCGCATAAAAAGCTTGCTAAAATGATTGATAGTATAAGAGATATACACTGATGAATTTTCTAGTTCCTAATATCATTGACGTTTTAGATATTTTAGTTGTCGCCTATATTTTCTATAGAATAATACTTCTGGTGCACGGATCCAAGACATACCAGATCGTCTGGGGTCTCATACTGGTTGTGATCATATATTTTGTCGCCGAGCTTCTTAATCTTACGCTTCTTGGTTCCATTGTTCGTATCATACGTGATATCTGGGCAATTGCGCTGGTCGTGCTTTTCCAGCCGGAGATACGTTCCGCACTTATTAAATTCGGGCAGAAACCATTTATCAAATCCCTGTTTCCTCAGAAATCGGAGTATCGCTTTACAGAGTTGCTCAATGCGATACGAGCCATGTCATACAGCAAGATCGGTGGTATTTTCGTGCTCGTGGAAAAAGTTGGATTAGACGATTATATTGTAACAGGTGAAATAATTAATGCAGAAATATCGAAAAAACTTATACTGACTATTTTTAATAACAAGACGGTGCTCCATGATGGAGCAATGGTTATTAGGGACAATAAAATTGTCGCCGCAAAGGTTATTTTGCCGCTTACTAATCAAACAAAGTATGTGCGAAAATTTGGGACACGTCACCAGGCAGCGATAGGGATTTCCGAGCAGACCGATGCTTTCGTAATTGTCGTTTCTGAAGAAAGCGGGAAGATCTCTACAGCCAAGAACGGCACCATGAAATCAAATGTCTCTATTGATATTCTAACCCAAACTTTGATGGATGAATTCGAATAAAAAAATTATCGGCATTACCGGAGGAATCGCTTCAGGTAAATCCATTGTTGCAGAGTTTTTTCTTCATAAAAGCATACCCGTTATCGATGCTGATAAAATCGGGCATGAGATATTGCGTAACGAATCAATTAAGAATCAAATCATTTTATGTTTCGGTGATTCTATTTTGAAGGATGGAGATATAGACAGAAAGAAACTCGGTAAGATCGTTTTTCATGACATGCAGAAGCTTCATGAACTCAATGCAATTGTGCATCCTCCTCTTATTAAAGAAATTTTAAAAAGTATTGATGGCAATCCTAAACCAATGATTGTGATAGATGCAGCGCTGCTTTTACAATGGAACATGAATGAAATTTGCAGCTACGTTATTCTTGTTATGGCTTCAGAACAAACAAGAATTGAACGGCTAATGCAGCATACTAACCTTTCCTATGAAGAAGCCCAGGAACGTATTCGAGCTCAGCAGGAATTTTCTGATGAGGATGTGGATTTTATCATAAAAAATAACGATTCAATTGAAGATCTTAACACGCAAGTAGGATTCGTCTGGGAGCAAATTACGCATAAAGAATAACCTGAAATATCAATATGATCCTTAAAAATCTGCAATATTACAAATTTTGCTCGTATGGTTTTCTTAAAAATCTCAGGTTTTTCGACCCTTTCATTATTCTATTTTTCAGGGAAATGGGGTTTTCCTTTTTGCAGATAGGGACATTATTTTCTATTCGTGAAATATCGACAGGGATTCTTGAAATTCCAACCGGATTTTTTGCGGATAGTTATGGACGAAAGCTTTCAATGGTCTTTGCTTTTGTTTCGTATATTTTCTCATTCATAATTTTTTACTATTTCCCGAGCTTCGGAATGTACGCATTGGCAATGATCTTATTCGCCTTTGGAGAAGCATTCCGTTCCGGCACTCACAAAGCAATGATTCTTGATTACCTGAAGATAAACGGCATACTGGACTGCAAGGTTGATTATTATGGACATACACGCGGAGCATCCCAGCTGGGCTCTGCAATTTCTGCACTCATCGCTGGTGCCCTCGTCTTCATTGCAGAGAGTTACAGGATCGTGTTCATCGCATCGGTTGTGCCGTATATATTAGGGTTATTTCTGATGCTGACCTATCCGAATTATCTGAATGGAGACATATCCAAAATTGAGAGAACCTCTTTCTGGAAGAGCGTTGTATGCAATTTTAAAATCACGATTCATAATTTCATTTCTATGTTCAGAAATCCAATGCTGCTTCGTGCATTTTTTAATTCCGCAAGTTTCGATGGATTGTTCAAATCAGTAAAAGACTATTTGCAGCCCATTCTGAAAACATTTGCATTATCGCTTCCAATTCTTATAAGTATTGGAGGACAGAAAAGAAGCACGGTTATCATAGCAGCGACCTATTTTATTCTTTTTCTCGTCTCTGCATATTCATCACGGCAGGCACAGGCATTCTCAACAAGATTCAAATCTATTACCCATGCAATAAACCGAAGCTATTTGTTCGGGCTGGGTGCAGTTATAATTGCGGGAGTTGCCACCTATTTTAATGTTCAGCTCTTGGCAATAATTTTATTTGTACTTTTATATGCGCTTCAAAATTTAAGAAGACCTATGAATGTGGGCTTCATCAGTGAAAATATTGATTCAAAGATCATGGCAACAGGGCTGTCGGTCGAGACTCAGCTTAAGACACTTTTCATTGCGATCCTGTCTCCTATCCTGGGATTTTTTGCCGACACCTTTGGCGTTGGCGTTGCATTGATCCTCATAGGAGTTCTTGTTTCGACTGGATATTCTTTTGTGAAAGTGGCAGAGAAGAAATAAAAAAAAGAAGACCCTCCAGGGGGTCGGAGGGATCTTCTTAAGTGTAAGGGGAAAATTTATGTTTTTTTTAATCACCAATTAATTTCTTGTATTCTTCAGCATTCATTAAGCCCTCAAGTTCATCTGTGCTGGAGATTTCAAATTTCGCGATCCATCCTTCATCATAGGGACTGGAATTCACAAGATCGGAAGCATCGGCAAGCTGCTCATTCACTTCAATAATTATGCCGCTTATAGGAATGTATATTTCTTCAACAGCTTTCACTGCTTCCACAGTTGCCAGAATATCACCAGCAGAAAGTTCGGTATCAATTTCAGGAAGCTCAACATACACAATATCCCCAAGTTCTTTTTGTGCATAATCTGTAATTCCCATCGTGGCTACTTTGCCGTCAACCTTGATCCACTCATGGGTTTCTGTATATAAAAGTTCATCTATTACCATAAAAACTCCTTTTCATGAAGATTTATAAGATTTTGAGCTTGAAAAATACTATAAGGATTTTATGTCAATAATAATAAAAAATATCTTGCTTACCTTAAAAATTCTTAATGCATGGAAAGAGAGAAGAAAAATAGGACACTGATTAACACAGATAAACACAGATTCAGAAAATAAAATAAAGAAAAGTAATTCAATAAAATCTCCTGTATTAAGAGGAGTACGGCTTTATCCGGGAGGTGTGTAATATCAAATCCGACAGATGGCGGATATGCAAAAACAGGACGCCTTGGCAAGCTTGCGACAAGGTAATTCTGGAGTTTTGTCTATAATAAATAGACCCTTCGACAAGTCTACGCTCCGCTCCGCCCCGACAGGCAAGCTCAGGGTGACAAATATTTATTAATTCCGAGTAGTCTTTTTTGGAGTGCATCGAGCGTCTCGATGCAGATGATGTATTATTACAAGACGACAGAGTCGTCAACTCCAAAACTCTATCCCCAAAAACAGCATGTCATTCCCAACTTGATTGGGAATACAGTATTACAAACAAGAAATCATTTGCTTAAGATGAAATACTGAAGATCAACTTCTTCAACTTCACTTCTTGGTATTTTTACAAGCCAATTCTGAAGAGATTCCAGAGCAGTCTTATAATCTGAATTTATTGAAAAACTCAAAAGTTCCTTCGTAGCAATTATCTTTATTATCTCTGAATCTTCTTCTTTTCCCGGAAGCAAACCAACCACGAATTTGATTCCCATCTTGGTGTCATTTTCGTTGGGAAGTCTGAACTCTTCATTCGCTTTCATAAAATTATCTTTCCTGAATTCATTTGGAAAAAGCGTTGCAACATTCTCATCGGACATAATGTTTAAAACAGTTATATAACAATCCTTTGAAGGTATAACTTCAAGAAAAAGCTGCTCACCATCCTGATAATAATCTTTATCCAATGATGCATCCAAAGTAAAATAAGGATCGTCTTCACCGGGCTGTCTTCCAACTTTTACTTTTAAAGTGAGGATTTTATAGATATGATTATCTTGAGTGACATTTTCTTCTTCAATAATTTCCTTCTCAAGGATGATACCACATGAAGTTTGATTGGTAAGTTTGCTGAAATGATCCATCGTAATTGCATTATTAGATTCTGCCTGAATAAGAGATGTCCTGCCTGTAACTTTAATTCCGACGAATTCTTCTATTGCCATATTACAGGCAATTTGAATAGCTTTCTCTCTTGCTTCTTCCGGTGTGATATTCTCTATCAAGACAGGCACTTTTACAAGATACCAATCATCCGGCAATTTTTCAATTTCGGATTGGATGTCGTTTCCATAACAACAAATTGCGAATGAAAATAATATTATTGATACAAATATAATTTTTTTCATATTACCTCAAAAATTTATCAGAACTCTATAATAATCATCAGAAATTACAGAAGGCGTCTGCTCTCTGTCCAAATATCCAGCTTGCATAGATACATTACTTTGAATGTAATCTCCCAATTCCTTAATGGTAAGATCTCCATCACTGTTTTCGTCTGCATTGCCCTGCAAACCTTTCATCACGAAATAGGAGAACAAACCATGCTTCATATCTGGCCATGCAGATGAAATTTCTTTGCTACTTGCAGCAGAAAATACGGTGATACCATAAGCAATTGGGCTGTCCACCTCGATCGTTATTGGTCGTGCATCTGCAAGAAGCATTTCGCTTTCTCTATTCGCGCCGCTAAAACATGCATCGAGAAAAACCGTCACATTCTTTGCTTTCAGATTTGCGAGATTTGAATAAATTTTCTCTATTTCATAGCCGGTTTGTGAAGCATAATTCGGGTCGCCATCATAAGGAATTAAATATGCTTTGTTCTGTTTTATGTCCGGTGAGCCATGCCCTGCATAATAGAAATAAATCTCCGTTTTCCCATCCTTCACACGTTTATCAAGCCACCCACCTTTGGAGAATACTTTGTCGAATTCTGCTTTGCCCACATCTTCATTTACTTTATAATAAATATTATTTTCTTCGATTCCAAGCGTCTTATTAAAGTATTCTTTGATGAAACGAGCATCCCGATGAGCAAAGGTAACATTTGAGACATTTTTATAATCTTCGATCCCGAAGATTACTGCCAGTGCATTACTTTTCCTTTTAGATATAGGAACATTCTTTTCTATATCTATTGAAAATCCTTCTGAAAAAGCAATTCCCTTCTCTTGATCGCTTGCTGCAAAAACTACTGGTTCCAGTTTTTTTTGTGCTTTCTCAAACTCCAATGCAAGACTCTTGCTTAAAGAAAATTGTGGTCTTTTTTCGCTAATATTAATATCAATATCGACTTCATCGTTAACTCTTTTATTCGACGAGATTGTAAATATAATGTCTTTAGACATGCTGGATTCTAGATTACCAATCTCAAAATGATTATCTGAAATAACGAAAAGATTATCTATAGGATCATCAATAATTTCTACTGAAATTAGTTTTGCGGTTCCCTGTCCTATATTTTGTAATCTTAAAGTAATATCAGCAGTTTCTCCCTTTGACAATCTGCCATTTCCATCTGAATCATCCACACCAAAGTCAACTAAATATAATTGGGGCTTTAACATTTCTCTTGTTTGTGCTTTAAAGCTCACAGTAGCCGGTTCAAAACCTTGTTCTTCAAGAAAGGATACTTCAAATTCAACTACACCATTTTTAATATTTTCAGGAACTGTAATTGAAAATTCTGATGTTATAGACTGATTAGGTTGAATATCTTCGATTGTGTTTGAAACATCATAATATAATGTGGGTCCTTCTTTCTGGATTAAACTCACACGCGTCATTTTCGCAGGACCTTTACCGGTATTACTAAGTGTTACCTTTATTATTGCGGTTTCTTCTGCATCGAGATATCCTTCTCCACTTGGTTCAATAAGCATAACCGATGCTGTAAGGAGAGGAGGTATATCAACCGGCTTTTCTGCATACGTTAGCATAGTTCCTTCCCACGGAATTATTCCATCTGTTTTTGTGTCTATTAAAACATAATCATCAGACACTGTTTCCCAAGTACCATTTAATGTTGGCTTAAAAACTTTTTGAATTTTATAATCATTAATGTTTTCTTTAAAACTTTTGGCTTTAATAAATGGAACTGTAATGTTCTTTTTTAAATTTTCACGAATTAGTAAAAATTTGTATGATTGTTGATCAGCATTATATGGTGAAACAGTAAAATCGTATTCCTTTTCAAATTGAAACTTCTTAAGTTTATTAATAATATCTCGATATAGATTAATTTTTTCGATATTGTACCTGTCTTTTACTAAGGACAATTCTTGATTATATTCTGCTTCAATCTCTTCAATTATTACTTTTTCTTTTCTTTTTCTTTCATTATATTGTAATGTAGTTTCAAATTCTCCTTTATTTTGACATAACAATGATAATTTATTTTTGTAATTATTATCGATTTTTAAAAAGTTTATAGGTTTATTATATTTATTTTGAAGGTTATATAGGCTATCCCATCTTGTGAAAAATTCAGTATCATCAATTAATTCTTTAAGGTGTAAAGATGAAATATCTTGATCGTAATTTATTGTAACTTCTTTTTGTTTTATTAGCTTATTGCCGTTTAAGATTTTTATAAGAAAAATATTTTGATGAGGTACTTTATCTCTAGGCGCACTAGCATAACCAATTAATGCTCCGATCCCACCACAAATAATATTCGCAACTAGAAGTATACAAAGATTTCCTCCAAGATCGTCAGGTTTAGATGCTGTATTTATTGCAGTAAATATATCACCAATCAAAGCCCCATAACCTGCTCCACTTATAATAGCTGACTTATCCGATATCACATTCTTATATAATGTTTTCGAATTATTTATTTCAATCTGGAAAAATGAATTTACTTTTTTATCAACTTGCTTATAATTGTCTAATTCTTTGCTTAGTTTGTGATTTTCGATATAAATAGGAATTCTTGGTAGCTGTATAGTATCTGGAGTATTGTTTATTGCGTTAGATATATCTGCAAATGATAAATTTAAACCTATAAATAATAAGATAATTATTAAAATTATAGAAATACTTTTATTCATTTTGTCTTCTCATTATTTGTTCTTTTATTGGGGTGTTTCATAATATTTAGATTTGCTTTCATTATATTTTATCAAGTTCTCTTTCATTGAAAACCATTTTTTAAGTTGGTCATTAGTTATGATTTTTTCTTTATTCTTTAATGTTAACAATTCAAAAACAATATCTCTAAAAAACAGATACAATTGAAATACAATTTTAGGGGAATTAATAAATTTACCTTCGTGTACAATATCAGATCTTCTTTTATATGAATCTATTATTTGCTCGATAATAAATAAATCACTATATTCCGTTTTTTCTAATAAAGAAAGACTCCTATATCTTAATAAATCTAATTTATTTCTCTCATCATCAAAAAGCAATAAAGTCTCAAAAGCAATTATCATATTTAAAAGGCATTGTGTCAGAACATACTTAGTTGGTGTCATATAAACAGATGATTCAAAAAAATCAGCTTTTTCACTTACATTTGGTGTTTTTTCTATTGAATTTATAGCCCAGTTGATACTTGCTAATATTCTGTTATCAATCTCATCTTTTAAATCTTTTTTTAATATTTCTGATAACAATTTTGATTTTTTTGTTTTCAAAAAATTCAAGTTTTTTAAATCAATATTAAATTCAACCGGAAGATAATCAATTATTCTAAAGGCATTATTGGTTTTAATTAAAGTTTCATGATATTGTATTTCGTTTTTTGGTGTATTATACTTCGGTTTATTATTTGCTATGTCATAAACTAATAATTTTAGAACATTTATATGAAGTAATGCGGTATTATAAGATTTTAATTTTGCAGCAGTATTTGTTCCTACAATATTACATTTAAACATTGATTGGTTGAGGTAAATTGATAATTCTTTTTTTAGAACTATGATCCATTCTTTTTTTTCTTTTTCTTTAATTAATTTATTTTTAATAAATAAGCTTTTTATGAATTTCATTTCTTTTTTTAATTGATATTTAGTAAAAGGATAAAACGAAATATTCCCAAAAGAAAAATTCGAATTTGTTTTTAAACCTAAAATTGGGAAAATAATTTCATGATTCTCAATTTTATCCTGCATGTATTTTTTTAACTCATTTTCAAAATTATCAATTGCATCTAACTTTTCTTTTTTAGAGGATAAAATTATTACTCTTGATATAAATTCAAGAAGAAAGTTTTCAATATCAATATTGGCAACTTCTTTAGTTAATTTATTTTGGTTATATTCAAATCTTAGAAATTTTGCAATGGCATAATACTCTTTTTTCTTTTTTACATTTAAAGCAAAAGAACCATAATTATTCATCCAAAATATACTTTTTCCTATTAGTTCTTTTACTTCAAGATTTTGTGTATTTAAACAAATAGATTTGAGCAAATTTTTCACAACAGGTAAAGTTAATGGTTTCATATTATTTATTCCATTTTTTTCGAGCAATTTTATTCATAAATTTCCGCACGTTATTTATAAAGCAGTTTCAAAAAACTTGCCACATACTTATATCTTTTATACTGATCTTGTCAATTTTTTCAATGAATTGAGAAATTTATTATTTTACAAATTGAATTTTGTGATATGCTTACTTCGACGAAGGCGAGTCGGAGGGCATGTCTTAAGTTGGAAGTTGCATACGAATTACTTATCACAAACTCTTCGATCCGTCTCCGTTACACTTCAGTCTTCGCTACACTCCGCCCAGACAAGACGCCGTGACAGGCTTGTGACAAGATAATTCTTCTTTTTTGGAGTGCATCGAGTCTCTCGATGCAGATGATGTATTATTACAAGACGACAGAGTCGTCAACTCCAAAACTCCAATTTCAAATTGGCACAGATGAAATCCAGATTTTGCTCTAAGCTAAAATTTGGGAGATAATAATTAATTCATTCTAATGTCTTAATTTATTATTTTTTTTCTGAATCAGTTTCTATCAGCTTCATCAGCGATAATCTGCGTCCCATTCTTTCTTTATTTGAATTATAAAGAAAATGAGAGTTAATAGCATGTTGACAAGTTGACAAAAATTAACACTTTTCAAAAATGGTTACCAAGGAGCTACAATGGCTGAAATAACTCATGTAATAAAACGAAGCGGTGCAAATGTAAAATTCAATCCTATCCGTATCGCAAATGCTATATACAGAGCTGCGATCGCCGTGGGTGGCAGGGACAAAAAGCAAGCAGAACTTTTAGCTGGGCAGGTTGAGGAAATTATTAAGAATAAATTTTCAAATGTCAATCCACCACACGTTGAAGAGATCCAGGATATTGTGGAGCAGGTTTTGATAAAAAACGGACACGATGAAGTGGCAAAAGAATATATCCTATACCGTAATGAGCAGAACCGCAAGCGGGATGAACGGAATCAAAAATTGTCCCATCCATCAGAAAATATTCCTTGGGCAAAGCTCTGGAAGGTGCTTGATTGGGCTACCAAAAATGATCTCAATACGATTGCAAAAATGAATGCACGCATAGAAAACGGTGAGTTTCCTCATATCGTGCATGAATCCGAAAGCGCGTATGAAAATGAAGTGAACATCGCAGCAGAGCTCATATTGGAACGAGAGGACAAGATCAAGGTTGTGATGATAAGCGGGCCTTCTTCTTCCGGGAAAACGACAACAACCATAAAGCTTGAGCAGCGTCTGAAAAAACACGGGCTAAGTTTCGTGACTCTCAATGTTGATCATTACTTTTTCAACCTGGAAATGCACCCCAAAGATGAGTTCGGGGATTATGATTTTGAAACCCCACAGGCACTCGATCTTCCATTGATAAATGAACATGTCGCTGCACTCTGCGAAGGCAAGGAAGTTGTCATTCCTTTTTATGATTTCAAAATCGGTACGCGATATCTGAACCGGACAAAAATGAGGTTGGATGATCATCAGATTTTGCTGATAGACAGTCTGCACGGTCTTTTCCCTGCAATGACAAAGGATGTTGATGATGAGATCAAATTTAAACTTTACCTCGAACCTTTGCTGCAGATGAAAAATGAAAACGGTCAGTACATCCGCTGGACAGACCTGCGCTTGATCCGCAGAATGCTCCGGGATGCCACACATCGTGCATATAATCCCCAGCAAACCCTCGAACACTGGCATTATGTGCGCAGCAGTGAACTCCGGCATATAATACCTTACATAAACACGACCGACTATATCATAAACAGCGCCATGCCTTATGAGATTGCCTTGTATGCAAGCAGGATGTTGAACCTGTTCGAAGGGTGGACAGAGAAATTCAAGGGTGATCCGTTAAAAGAAGATGCTTTTATCAGGGCGAACAGGATTCGTGAGTCTCTGCGGGAAGTTATCCCATTTGAAGACGATTCTTCGGTCCCAGCACATTCGGTCTTGCGGGAATTCATAGGGGGAAGCAGTCTGGAGTATTAAATATTTTTGGGGAGACAATAATGAAAACCTTAAGAATTTCAACAGCAATTGTATTATTTCTCATCTTCAGCATAAGCTGCGATAAAAGCAATTATAAAACCCACGAAGCAATGTTTTTCAATAACAGTTCTGTGACGATTTATGACGTAAAACTCCACATAAAAGGTCACGACAATATTGTGAAGATAGACAGTTTAATGATTGGTGAGGAAACAAATTATTATGCCTTTAGATTTGAAAAGAGCCACACTTCAGGATGCACAACCACGACTAGTCCAAGCATAGGTGATTTTGAGGGCGAATATGTACAAGACGATTCCCTGAAATCGATCAACATCATGATGCCTTATAATGATAAAACAAAAATCAAAATAACAATTTTAGACGATTCTTATATTGTGGAATAACGGAAATTGATTATTACTTGTTTATGCTTGAATTTGGGTAATAATTCAACTTCTCAAATCCGAAATCACTATCCTTGACATTCCAAAATCAACCGACAGAAAAGAACAAAAAATTATCGGAGGTCTCATGGCTCATAAACTTGAATTTGGAAATATTTCAAGCGAAAAAGCAATGGAGCTTGAAGAAACCTATGGGGCTCATAATTACCACCCACTTCCTGTTGTGATCGCAAAGGGAGAAGGTCCTTTTGTGTGGGATCCCGAAGGAAATAAATATTATGATTTCCTGTCTGCTTATTCAGCAATTAATCAGGGACACTGTCATCCAAAAATTATTGATGCTCTTATTAATCAGGCAGAAATATTAACGTTAACATCCCGAGCTTTCTTTAATAATAAACTTGGTGAATACGAGAAGTTCGTGACGGAATATTTCGGATTTGAAATGGTTCTGCCCATGAATACAGGCGTTGGAGGTGTGGAAACTGCGATGAAGCTTGCACGCAGATGGGGCTATGTCAAAAAAGGTATCGAGGATAACAAAGCAAAGATAATCTTTTGCGAAAATAATTTCCACGGACGAACCCTTGCAGCGATCTCAGCATCGACCGATCCTGACTGCCGCAAAAATTTCGGACCTTATCTGCCCGGCATCATTAAAATACCCTATAATAATACCGAGGCGCTGGAACAGGTTTTGCAGGAGCAAGGTAACGAAGTATGTGCATTTATTGTTGAACCCATTCAGGGTGAAGCGGGTGTGTTCGTTCCGGATGAGGGATATGTCAAAAAATGCTATGATCTCTGTAAGAAACACAATGTACTTTTTGTCGCTGATGAAGTACAATCAGGCATCGGAAGGACAGGTCGTTTGCTTGCATGTGATTATGAAAATGTCAAACCGGATGTATTGATCCTTGGAAAGGCGATTTCCGGCGGTGTGCTTCCTATAAGTGCAGTACTCTCCAGCAGGGAAATTCTGCTCACTATCAAACCCGGCGAGCATGGCTCGACCTTTGGCGGATTTCCTCTTGCCTGTGCTGTTGCAACCGCTGCACTCAAAGTTATCAGAGATGAAAAGCTAACTGAAAATGCAGAAAGATTGGGTAGAATATTTCGCGCTGAGCTTGAAGCAATTAACTCGCCACTTATTGAGATCGTGCGCGGTAAGGGACTTCTCAATGCAGTGGTCATCAAGCCAAAAGATGGTGTCGATGCGTGGAAAGTATGCCTGAAACTCAAAGAAAAGGGCATCCTTGCCAAGCCAACCCACGAACATATCATTCGTTTTGCACCGCCACTTGTCATCACAGAAGATCAAATCCGGGATGCTGTGGCACGAATAAAAACAGTATTTGACGAGATACAATTATGAGAATAGGAATCCGTAGAGAAGATAAAAGCAAATGGGAACGCAGGGTAGCACTCGTACCTGAACATGTGGCACTGCTAAAAGATAAATTTGGAATTCAGACTTTTGTGCAGCCATCTAAGATCCGCATTTTCCCTGATGAAGAATACAAAAAAATTGGCGCTATCATACAGAAAGACCTATCTGAATGCCCGGTAGTTTTTGGTGTAAAAGAAATGCCCTCATCCTTTTTTCTGCCCGGGAAAACCTATGTGTTTTTTTCACATGTGAACAAGGGACAGCTTTACAATATGCCGATGCTGCAGTGCTTGATGGATTTGAAATGCAATCTGATCGATTATGAAAAGATAGAGAATGAGAAAGGTCAGCGGTTAATATTTTTCGGGCGTCATGCAGGTGTTGCAGGTATGGTAGATTCGCTTTGGGCTTATGGTCAACATCTCAAATACGAGGGAGTGCACACTGCTTTTGAAAAAATCAAAAAAGCTTATGAATATGAATCCGTGGATGATATAAAGATTGTCCTAAAGAAGATCGGTAATGAAATATTTGAAAATGGATTGCCAGATAAGGTTTGTCCTCTTGTAGTTGGATTTACCGGTTATGGAAATGTATCAAAAGGTGCGCAGGAAATTCTGGATTGTTTCCCTTTTATTGAAATTACTCCGGAAGAACTTATCTCACTGAAAAAGAAAAATATTTCAAAAATACATCTTTATAAAGTTGTCTTAAAAGAAAAAAATATTGTTGTACCCAAAGATGCATCCGCGAAGTTCGAGCTACAAGACTACTTTGCTTATCCCGAAAAATATAAATCCCAATTTGCGCAGTATATACCTCATCTTACTATTCTCATGAACTGTATTTATTGGGCACTCGGCAGTCCGAGACTGGTCACAAAAGCTGATTTGAAGGAACTTTCTGAGCGTGACAAACAGCTCAAGCTTAAGGTAATTGGAGATGTGAGCTGCGATATTGAGGGTTCGATCGAGATAACAATTAAAGTCACGGAACCAGACAATCCGAGTTATATTTATGATCCCCTGACAGATACTGAGATCGATGGAAATGAAGGTGAAGGAGTCATTGTTGTAGGACGCGATAACCTGCCCTGCGAAATACCAAAGGATGCATCAACCTCTTTTAGTGAAGCGCTTGTGGGGTTCGTTCCAGACCTGCTCGCTGCTCATAGTACAGGAAAACTAAATGACATTGAGCTTCCAAAAGAACTTCAGACTGCTTTGATCCTGCACAACGGCGATATCACAAAAGACTATACTTATCTCAAGAAATTTTTATAGGTAAAGAAAGGATATTTCAATGAAAAAAGTACTTATTTTGGGGGCTGGACTTGTCTCCAGACCTTATGTGAACTATCTACTTACTCAGAAAGATTTTTCGGTAACTGTCGCAAGCCGGACGGTGAGCAAAGCAGAAAAACTGGTCGCCGGTCATCCAAATGGAAAACCCGTTGAACTTAATGTCACAGATGATGCTATGTTGGAGAAACTTGTGTCCGAGCATGACCTTTCAGTGAGTTTGCTACCCTACACATATCATGTGAAAGTTGCTAAGCTCTGTATCAAACACAGAAAACATATGGTGACTACATCCTATGTGAGTGATGCAATGCGGGAACTCGATGAAGATGCCCGTGATGCTGATGTGCTCATTCTGAACGAAGTCGGCGTGGATCCCGGTATCGACCATATGTCTGCAATGAGGATCATTGATGGTGTGAAAGAGAACAATGGACGCATTTTGAGTTTCAAATCTTATTGCGGAGGACTTCCTGCACCGGAAGCAAATACGAATCCCTGGGGATATAAATTCTCATGGAGTCCGCGCGGTGTTGTCATGGCTGGTAAGAATGCAGCTAAATGGCTTGAAGATGGGAAGATAATCGATGTTCCCGGTCCTGAACTCTTTGCTCATCACTGGGAAGTAGAAATTCCTGAATTTGGCAAACTCGAGGGCTATCCTAATAGAAATTCCGTTCCTTACGTTGACATATACGGCATAAAAAATACAAAGACAATGTTCCGCGGCACGCTTCGCTATCCCGGCTGGTGCGCTGCTATGAAGAAGATCGTTGATCTCGGATTTCTTGATGATGAAAAGGAATACGACCTTGCTGGTTTGTCTTATGCTGATTTCATGAAAAATTTTGTTGATGTCAAAACTCACAAAACTCTGAAAGAGAACCTTGCTGCACAATGGGAGCTTCCGGTTGATGCAAATCCAATTTACAGAGTTGAATGGCTAGGACTTCTTAGTCATGAAAAGATAGGGTTGGAAAAAGGAACTGCCATGGATGTGTTCTGTAATGCACTTAATGAGAAGCTGACCTACGAACCCGGCGAGAGAGATTTGCTTGTACTTCATCACGAATTTATCGCTGAATTCCAGGATAAAAAACAGCATATTACTTCAACAATGATAGATTACGGCATTCCGAATGGTGACTCTTCCATGTCACGCACGGTAGGGCTGCCTGCAGCAATTGCAGTGAAGCTGATCCTTGAAGGAAAGATACAGGAGAAAGGTGTGAAAATACCAGTTGATCCTGAAATATATTTGCCTGTACTCGATGAACTTAAAAATCAGAATATCGAGTGTGTGGAGAGGTTTGAAGATATGTAGGAATTTCATATTTAAATAATATGAGAGCCCTTGAAGGAGACCTTCGAGGGCTTTTTAGTTTGCATAACTCGCGAATAAACTTCAGCAAAAAAGAATGTACCAAACAGATTCATTTCATTACACCATTTCATGCAGAGAATAAAGAGAAAGATAGAGAAATTATAAATCATGAACATTAGATGATAGTCAAATCGGAAATGAGAATTCAAAATGGAAATATCGAGTTTTATATATTAAAATCTATGACAAATTATAAGTATAAATTTTTGTATTTCCATAAATATTGACAAAGTTACCAAGTCTATCCACCAAATAATCAACACTATCTGCGGAGCTTTGTTAATGAAGAAAATACTGGTTAATTATTTCTTGTCCATGATATTCTTATTACCCATTTTTTATGCTGACTCATGAGGATTACGTAAAATATGAAGTGTGAACTACATAGCGTCTATTCCTTAAAATTTTATCAAGCATTTCTCATTTTGCTTCTGCTGCTGATGAAAAGCATCCTTTTGCAGGCAAGAGTACATGCTGAGGAAATCCAGAATAAAAATTTCTTGGCCTGGATCATATACAATCTCGGGAAAAATTGTGTAATGAATTTCTAGGCAGAGGTCAATGAGTTATAACATGAAAACAAAAACAAAAATAATCTGCACAATCGGACCGGCAACTTCCAACGTCGAACATGTGTTAAAACTTGCACAAGCCGGAATGAATATTGCGCGTTTGAATTTCGCTCACGGTACCCACGAAGAACATCTCAAACATATCACTAATATAAGAAGTGTATCAAAGACGCTTGGATATCATATCCCGATCTTCGCAGATCTCGGTGGTCCCAAATTGCGTTTAGGGAATATTGAAAAGGAGTTCGAAGTTGAACCTGGTGACATGCTCATCATCACCACTGAGAATATTATTGGTACCCGTCAAAAGATCAGTACTTCATATTCAAGACTTCCCCAGGACGTTAAAAAAGGAGATGTTATTCTCATAGATGATGGCTATATCTCGCTGGAAGTGAAAGAGATAATCGGGAGTGAGGTCTATTGTATTGTAACGAATGGCGGTACTATCAAATCTCGGAAGGGAATGAATCTGCCGGGCATTCGGATAAATACGCCAACAATAACTGAAAAGGACAGAGATGACATTGATTTTGCACTTCAGCACGGCATTGATTTCTTTGCACTCTCTTTTGTGCGTTCTTATCATGATATAGATTTGCTTAGAGAAATTCTTTTGAAAAAGAGTGCTCACAATCCGATCATAGCTAAAATAGAAAAACCTGAAGCTATAGAAGATATTGATGAGATCATTTCCCATTCTGACGCAGTTATGATCGCTCGCGGGGACCTTGGTGTTGAGATGCCTACAGAGGAAGTACCTCTTCTTCAAAAGAGGATCATAGAGAAGTGCAAAAATGCAAGCACTCCAGTTATTACCGCAACACAGATGCTTGAATCTATGGTGAAAAATTCTCTTCCGACCCGAGCAGAAGCCAGTGATGTAGCAAATGCAGTATTTGACGGCACAGATGCAGTTATGCTGAGTGCAGAAACTTCTGTTGGAAAACATCCGGACGTCGCAGTGGCAATGATGAAGAAGATCATCTCCAGATCCGAACGTGAGTGCATTCCAAACCCGGAACTCTTCAGCTCATCCTTCCGTACAAATCAGTTCGCAATTGACCTGTCCAAAGCAGCCTGTGCAATTGCCCAGGATACAAATGCATCAGCGATCTTTGCAATTACAAAAACCGGAAGAACCGCACGGCATCTTTCAAAATTCCGTGTACACACTCCAATTTATGCATTCACAGATAATAAACGTACGATGAATTTCCTTCAACTGGTCTGGGGTGTGAGCTGCTATTATTTAGAGAATTTCGAAGAGACTGATGCCACACTTCATATGGTGAAAAAGTTTGCGCTTGAACAACATCTTATCGAGAAAGATAATATAATTGTCTTTGTTACCGGTATTCCATTACAGACCAGCACAGAGGTCAATATGATAAAGCTGGATAAAGTCTAAAAGGATGGTCGTCATTGTTAATTAGAATTTCCACAATCTTGTTCTTCATCTTATGCTTTTCTCTACACGCACAGGAAGATTCGAGAGTTGACATCTGCTACAAACGATAACCTTAGCACAGCAAAGTGAAGACGATAAGGATTTATCGGAAGCGCACAAACTGATCTCTGAATAGTATGTTGGTAAGTGTGATTATAAAAGTGCAGCATCCTATTTTCAAAAATATCTTACACTGCATAAGCTGATCTTTTCCCGGGAAAGAACTGGAGCTTCTGAGAAAGGAAAAGAAGCTTCGTGAACTCGAAATAGCGAAGTCCATGAATGAACGAAACTTCATCATCCTTGTTTCCCTGTTGATTTTCACGCTGGTAATTGTGTTTTCGAACCGCTATCGTATGTACTCCAAACTTCATAAAAAACTCGATGGGCTTAATAAAAATTGCTTGATCTCACAGAAACAGATTCGCTTACGGAGCTTTTTAACTGCAGATTTCTTGTGGATAAAATTGAATATCTGAAATGCCAATTTGAAAGAAATAAAATATCGTTTTCCACTCTCATGGGAGATATTGATAATTTCAAAGAAGTGAATGATACTTATGGTCACAATCTTGGTGACAGGGCACTCGTACAACTTGCTGAAACCATTAAAGAGACTGTTCGCAAGCAGGATTTTCTCAGACGGTGTTTGGAGATCATCGTCATAATTTTGCAATGGGCATTACTTTTGGTTTTGCATAATATAATGAAGTCCAGACGGCAGATGAGGTTATAAGAAAAGCCGATGTTTCTTTATATGTGCGGAAGGAAGAAAGAAAAGCAGAAACCAAAAGCATGAAGTGAGTATTTTGATAAATTTGACAATCTGCAATAGTATGAGATTTATAAGGAACAAATATAAATATAATATAAGGAGCAATGATGGTTAAAAAGACACCTTTTTATAATATTCATAAAGAAAAGGGGGCTAAAATATTGCCCTTTGCCGGATATGAAATGCCTATTCAGTACAAAAATGGTATTGTTCATGAGCATAAAAAAGTTCGTGATTCTGTAGGCATGTTCGATCTCAGCCATATGGGGGAATTCATTGTGAAGG
>JAVCDK010000061.1 GCA_030765865.1 Candidatus Celaenobacter antarcticus
GCGATATCGCCCTGCATGAAAAATTCACCGTGTAATCGTGATTCTCTGTACACTACTCCTCCTTCTCAGTGACAAATATTGCAAAATCAGGACAGATCATTTCACATAAGCCACAAAAAGTACACCTGTCCGGTTTTGCGACAACTGGAGGATGATATCCCTTTTGGTTAAAATCCTTGGAGACTTCAAGTACTTCTCTCGGGCAGTACTCGATACAGAAGGAGCATCCTTTACATCTATCGTTGATGATATGGATTTCTCCGCTTATTGTTTTGGGTTTTTCTTTCCCAAATGGTTTTTCCCAATATCTCATTCAAAACTCCTGAGTTTGATGATTGAAATTTGAAATTTGAAACTAGGAGTTCTTATCAAATCCCAATATAACTTTTTCATATTTAAGTATGTAAAAGAGTTCACTCTATAAAGCCAGATTTATTAAAACGAGAAACCATTTAAACGGTTAATGTTCTTTTTGTTTCATTAACCACCAACTTAAGTTGGTGGTTAATAAGATGATAGCGACTTTTAACCGATTCATCGGTTTCCAGATATGAAAATTTTTTTAACATATTTCTAATCACAAGTCTTTAGAGCAGACTCATAAATAATTGGATAATTGAAGAAATATTTTCCGACACCATATTAATTTCGAGTATCAAGTTTCAATTTTATACTCTTTTACACCTTCTTTATATATGTCATTTCCATAAATATCATTTGCGACTATGCATGGAAAATCCTCAACTTTGAGTTTACGAATTGCTTCTGTGCCGAGATCGTCATAGGCAATTACCTGTGCTTCTTTAATTGACTTAGCAACTACTACTGCGGCGCCACCGATTGCAGCGAGATAGACCGCCTTATTTTTTTTCATGGAATCGATAACTGCCTGATTGCGGGGTCCTTTGCCGATCATACACTTCAAGCCGACATCCATGAGTGCAGGTGCGTATGGATCCATTCTGTAACTCGTTGTAGGACCTGCAGAGCCGATCGGTTTTCCGGGAGGTGCCGGAGCCGGACCAACATAATATATTATCTGTCCTTTTATATCAAAAGGAAGCTCTTTGCCTGCTTCAATAAGTTCGACCAACCGCTTGTGCGCAGCATCTCGTCCTGTGTAGATCGTTCCGGAAATAAGCACTTTATCGCCAATAGAAAGTTTGGAAACATCTTCGTCAGTTAAAGGAGTTTGTAATTTAATTGTCTGTGGCATGTGATCTCCCTCCTAAATAACTACGCTTTTATGCCGTGCAGCGTGACATTGGATGTTCACCGCAACCGGCATTGATGCAATATGACAGGGTTTATACATGATTGATACGCCGAGAGCAGTTGTTCTTCCACCAAATCCTTGGGGACCGATCCCGAGCTTGTTCACCTTTTCCAGAATTTCTTTTTCTATTTTTGCCCATTTTTCTTCAGGATGAGATTCATTTAGGGGGCGAAGCAGCGCTTTTTTTGCAAGAAGTGCACTCTGCTCGAAGTTTCCGCCAAGACCTACTCCTACAACGATTGGGGGACAGGGATTTCCACCCGAACGGCTTACGCGGTCAACCACAAAATCAACCACACCTTCGATACCGTCAGCCGCCTTCATCATTTTGACTTCGCTCATATTTTCCGAACCGCCACCTTTTGGTGCGACTGTGAGCTTGATCTGACTGCCGGGCACAATATCAGTATAAATGAGAGCAGGTGTATTGTCTTTTGTGTTCACGCGGTCAATGATCGGATCATTAACAATGGATTTTCTTAGATACCCGTCTTTGTAACCCCGACGAACACCTTCATTTATAGATTCATAAAAGTCACCACCAACAAGATGAACATCCTGCCCAAGCTCGACAAAAACAACAGCCACACCTGTATCCTGACATGAAGGCATTTTTTCATTAGCAGCAAGTTCATAGTTTTCCAGAAGGATAGTCAGCACTTCTTTTGCAGTTGGAGATTCTTCTTTCTCGTAGAATTCCTTGATCTTGTCCAGCACATCCTGGCCGATGTAATAGTTGGCATCGATACAGAGCTTTCTTACAATGGGAATAATTTCTTTAACATCGATTTCTCTCACTAAAAACTCCTACAAATAAAAAATTTAACCATGAAATTTACGAAAAGCACGAAAATAGTGTTTAGGAAAAATGTTCTATAAAAATTTATTTTATTAATTTTGTTTATTTTGTCTGCAACGGCGTAATGAAATGGAGACCTGTGGTTAATAATATTATATTTTATGATAATACTTCTTTAGCTGCTATTCCGATATCGGCAGGAGATTTACATACCCGCACTCCGGCTTGTTCCAATGCAGACATCTTTTCTTGGGCTGTGCCTTTGCTTCCTGCAATTATAGCACCTGCATGTCCCATTCGTTTTCCTTTGGGAGCAGTCTGCCCTGCTATGAAAGCTACAACGGGTTTTTTCATATTATCTTTTATATACTGAGCTGCCTGGATTTCCAGATCTCCACCGATCTCGCCAATCATAACAACAGCATGAGTTTCGGGGTCTTCTTCGAAAAGTTTCAGTAAATCTATAAAGGTCGAGCCAATAATGGGATCACCACCAATGCCAATGGCAGTAGTAATCCCGAGTCCTGCGGTCACAACCTGATTGGCAGCTTCGTATGTCAGGGTTCCTGATTTTGAGATAACACCGACATGTCCTTTTTTGAAGATACTTCCCGGCATAATACCGATTTTCGCTTCTTCTGCTGTGATGATACCCGGGCAGTTTGGTCCGATAAGTACTGCGCCCTTTTTGGTCACATACATTTTTGCATACATGACATCCAGTGTGGGAATGCCTTCCGAGATGCAGACAATGACTTTGATACCAGCGTCAGCAGCTTCCATTATGGCATCTGCCGCAAAGGATGGGGGAACAAGGATAAGCGAGGTGTCGGCTCCGGTATGATCAACCGCATCTTTAACCGTGCTGAACACGGGTCTGTCAAGATGGATCTGACCTCCTTTACCGGGAGTAACACCACCGACGATACTCGTGCCGTACTCTATACATTGCCCTGCATGAAAAGTAGCTTCTTTGCCGGTAAAACCCTGCACTATTACTTTTGAATCTTTATTAACGAGTATTCCCATGATCATACTCCCCTTGCTGCATCTACTGCTTTTTGAGCTCCATCAGCGAGACTGCTGGCAGTAATGATGTTTGGGATGTGTGCTTTTTGTAGAATTTCCATAGCAATTTTTGCATTCGTGCCGTCCAGCCGGACAATGACAGGTACCGCAACATTGATCTCTTTTGCAGCATCGAGGATGCCGTTCGCAATACGATCACAACGAACGATCCCGCCAAAAATGTTCACGAAAATGGCTTTTACGTTTTTATCTCTGAGAATGATCTCGAATCCTTTTGCAACGGTTTCAGCAGAAGCATCTCCGCCCACATCGAGAAAGTTTGACGGTTCTCCGCCTTTGATCTTGATGATATCCATTGTGGACATCGCAAGACCGGCGCCGTTTACCATACATCCGACATTGCCATCGAGTTTGATGTAATTCAGGTTGAAACTGCTTGCTTCCAGTTCTGTGGGTTCTTCCTCAGAAAGATCGCGCATCTCCAGAATGTCTTTGTGCCTGAACAGAGCATTGTCATCAAAGTTGATCTTTGCATCCAGTGCAATGAAGGTATCATCTTCTTTAAGTACAAGGGGATTGATCTCGATAAGACTCGCATCTTTTTCTTTGTAGAGATTATACAAAGCTCGGGCAAATTTTGAAAAATTACGTGATTGTGTCTTATCCAATCCAAGCTCATTCGCGAGCTCTACACCATGAAAATTTCGGAAGCCGATCAGGGGGTCGATGCGGACTTTGATGATCTTATCGGGAAATTCAGCAGCAACTTTTTCGATCTCCATTCCGCCTTCGGTCGATGCTATCATCACAGGCATTTCTGCTTTACGGTCAAGCACCAGTCCGAGATAGTATTCTTTTTTTATCGGTTCAACTTCTTCAATATATATCTTTTGAACAAGTTTGCCTTTGGGACCTGTCTGGTGAGTGACCAATCTCATACCCAACATATTCTCTGCGATTGTTTTTACATCTTCAATCGAGGAAGCGATCTTTACTCCGCCGCCTTTTCCTCTACCACCGGCATGGATCTGGGCTTTAATGATCCATTTTTGGCTGTCGATCTCCCGGGCTGCTTCTAATGCCTGCCCAGAGGTTTCCGCCATTTTGCCCGAAGGGATTGTTATTCCGTAAGTTGTGAAAAGCTGTTTTGCCTGATATTCATGAATATTCATATGATATAATCAATCAAATTTTTTTTGTTTGTTGGTTAAGTTTATAAAAAATGGTTGTCAAGTGAAATCGGATTTTTATTAAATTATTTAGTATTATACCATCTTCTTAATTTAAGAATAACCTTCTCATTATTGATAAATCTAAAAATTATAAGTTTGATATTTTTAATTTATTTGTTTTTCTAAGTTTAGTAGTATCTTATAGTTATTTATAAAAAATGACTCTTTCTGGTCATGATAGAAACTTCCAATATGTATATCAGTTACTTGATATCTATCACTGCCGTCAGCATCCATTATATAAGGATAATCGGCGTAGGTAAACAATATTTTTTCACCATCAGGTGATATAGATGGATCAAAGAAATCATTTCCGGCTGCTCCTAACAAAACATGGTTTGTGCCATCTGCATTGATCCGTTGAATATAGCCATCATCTGCAAAAAGTATGTAATCTCTATTCGGTGATACAGTTAAATACATTGGATAGATATCTTCAACAATACAATGATTATCAGAGCCGTTTACCAGGATCGAGTATATGCCATTCGGAATGTTAATGTTTGAAGTAGCATACAAACTATATAGAATTATTTCATCATTCATTACAAATCGAAGATTTTTGATACTAATTGAACTAGTGAAATTAACGGAATCAACAGCGTTATACTCAAATATTACATGTTTACTGCTTCCATCAGAGTTCATCACTACGATGGTTGACAGAGAATCTAATATCTTTGTTGTATAAACAATTTTATTTCCGTCGCTAGAAAATGCCAGTCGCCAATTTGAAGGACTACTTGTATAAGTCAATCTTGTGGTATCCCTATCTTCTATATCAAAAGTATAAATTTCACCATGAAATGAGAACGCAATTATTGAGTTGGATATCACTGGTTGGTAAATAGCATCAGTATCGTCACCAAAATCATACAATAACGTCCTTGAAGATAGATCATTTAGACTGACAGAATAGAATTTATTCTTTGTATATTCAATTAATGTTTCTCTATCAGGGGATAAAAGAAAATTACCAAAAGAATTTCTTATATATTCGAGATCAGTTCCATCAATATTTATTGTGCAAAGCCAATCTTCATAAATGGGATACCAGTCACTCTCGCAGCCAAGCAATAAAGTTATGCTTATAATCCCAAGCAAGATAAAAATCTTTTTCATTATTAATCCAGCCTATTCTTTATTTAATTCTTTAATTTCAAAATCATTATTCTTAACAAAACCACCGGGAATTTTTTCAAAAACATTTTTTGAGTCGATAGCATATTTAGCAATTTCAAAAGGAATCAATTTCGGAACATCTTCACTGAAATACAATTTTAAGCTTTCAACCACATCCTTCGCCCTTTTTTTGTCCCCTATTTTCTTTATTATTTTCAGTCCTTGAATATCTTTTCTTTAATCTTTCATTTTCTGTCAAATTTATTTTCAGATCAATTCATTTTATCACCATAAAAACTTTATCTTCAAATATACCATGAAAATGCCCATTTTGTGAGGCCACCAATCAAAAAAGTTGAAATATTTTTTGAAAACTCGAGTTGAGTTTGTGTTAAAAGGGCTGAATATGTTCAGCCCCTCCATTCATCTTGTTAAAAAAAAGAGACGCGCCCAAGCACGTCTCTAAATATTATTAGTATTTATAATCTGACTATTTCATCAAAACCATTTTCCTGATTGTCTCATTATCTTTAGTTGAGAGCTTATAGAAATATACCCCGGAAGGAACTTCATTACCGGATGAATCCGTGGCGTCCCAAACAATATTTCTGCTCAATATATCTTCCGGAGTTAATTCAATCCGATCCACGAGCTGTCCCAAAAGATTATAGATGGAAATCTCGGCACTTTCCGTGTTAGTGGGAAGCGTAAAGGCAAACTGGGTTGAATGTCTGAATGGATTCGGATAATTCTGATAGAGCGCAAATGTGTTTGGTGGAGCAGGATCATCGTTTGAGTAATTATTTTCAAATCGATATAATTTGAAATCATCGATATAGATGCCATCCGCTGTTTCATATGTGTCTGTATCCAGCTTGAATCTCAAATATACAGTCTGACCGAGATAATCAATAAAATCATAACTCTTTATCTGCCAGGATGAAAGGTCACCCGTATAGTTGTCGAGATTAGTCCATGTTGTGCCATTTGTGGAAATCTGGAAATACGCAAAGTCATATCCGGATTCGATCTCATATTTCGTCATAAATTCAACATGAGCTGATAGTGCGCTTGTCAGATCGATCGCTTCATTCAGGGTTGCGTAGGAAAGTTCATAGTTGCTATACTCGCCGTCAGGACTATCCGTGAGAGAGAAAATTCCGCTGTAACTTTGCGAGGTACTTAAGCCCCAATCGCCTGTGGTATTCCATTTATCGGCACCGAGTTCGAGGTCATCAATAAAGAAGGGTTCAACCATAACATAGGTAAATGAGTTTGTGGTCTGTGTCACCTCCATTTGATAGGTAAAGGTGCCGTATGCTGCTGCAGTTATCTCTACTTCATAGCTAGCATATGGGACATTGTTGATCTGGGCATAACCCATTGTATTGGTCACAACAGTGTCGAGTGGAGTGTCAAGCACACAGATATCTGCATCTGGAATGGCAAAGCCACCTTCATTTTTCAGATTGACATGAACATTAACCGTTGCTGCGGGAACAAGCTCAACGTCAAGCTCTGTTTGAAAGCCCGTAACGACTTGAACATTCTCGATCGTTTTTGGGATATAGCCAAATGCAGAGAATGTAAGATCATAGGTTTCTGGGAGGAGAATCCTGTTATAGCGTCCAAAATTCGGTCCGCTCATATAGGGCTCGACTTCAGTTCCTGTATCATCGATACCTGAAACAAAAACTTCTGCATTGAGATAATCGTTGGATAGACTGTCGGTAATATTTCCTGTGACCACACGGTCAAAAATTCTATCAATGAGTATCAGACCTGCCGAGAGGTTGTTATTGATGATCGTGTTCATAGTTGTTGCGTTAGGTATGAAGGTCGTACCGAGTTCTGTGATAAAATAAAATATTCTTTCAACACCATAACCATAATCAGTTGTTGTTCCCGAGCATGGATAGAGAGCGTTTGTCTGCTGGGGAGTGTAATGTCCTCCATATTGCGACGGAACAGTTACAGCCATTTCCTGACCAATATTTGCGAGTGCATTTACATCAGGAGGTGTGCAGGACATATTGAAGCCGAGAGGCCACATTATGAGTTCGCTATAACTGTGGTACGACATTCCCAGATCAAACCTGTATTGCGCAAGTAAATTTCTTAATGCGCTAGTTTCTGGTTCAGAAAAGGGTTCGGGACCGCAGTATGTTTCCCCGGTCGGACCGCTTGTGCCTTGTCCTCCAAACCACTCAAGTGGTCCATAATTTCTATTAGGATCGACGCCATCGGGATAGGTGTAACCACCCCAGGTGATCTGTCCGTTAAGATCATTATCTCTTATATTTTTTCTCCACGAAGTATCGTCCTGATCGATCACGATCTTATGTCCGTCAGGGTTTACGAGAGGAACGAACCATATCTGCGCATTATCTACCCAGAAGGTTACATCAGGATCGGTTCCATAATTATCAACAAGGTAATTCAGGATAAGCATTGTCATTTCCATGCTGATCGGCTCACGGGCATGGTGTTCGCCATCAAAGATGATGTTCGGTTCATCTTCATTGGACATAACATTATGAGACAATTTTACGCACCATATATCATGCTGGTAGTCATTATAATTTGAATTTCCTGCCGTTGCATATTCTTTACCGCGGGATTCACCAATTGTGGTAAGAGTAATCAGTCCGGGATTATTGAGGGCAAGCATGTGGAGTTCGTTGTTCATGTCATCGTAGGTGCGGTAGCCATAAATGTCTTTTGCCCTTGTGACGATATTTTCTTTCATTTTGGTTTCGGAATCCACAATGCGGAAGTGGTATCCAAGTTTGGAAATTTCAGGAAGTTTTTCCTCGTGGATGAAAATATCAATATACTTTTCAGGGAAATATGATGCAATATCATAATCGTTTTCCAGAAAGTATGAAGCGATTGCTCTCCCGGGGTTGTCAATGCGGATTATAACTTTCTCAGCAAAGAGAGGTAATGAGAATAAAAGGGTAAAAGCTAAAAGTATAAAAATGGTCTTTTTCATATCTATATCTCCAATAGAATTTTCTTGTATGAATATAATTTATAGTGAAACTTTGCATTGGCAATTTATTGTCAAATTATTTTGAATAAACTTTCGAGGATTTTCAATTGACAAAAATTCTGAACAATTGTCTTTCTATGCTTATGAAAAAGAAAGCATTGGTAACCGGAGCGAATGGATTTGTCGGCAGCAACCTCGTCCGCGCATTGCTGAAAAAAGGGTATGAAGTTACTTGTATGATACGACGAACTTCGGATCTAAGCTCCCTCGAAGACCTTCCTGTATCGTTCAAGTATGCGGATTATCGGTCAATTCCTTCACTGCATGATGCATGCAAAGATCAGAAGATTATTTTTCATATTGCAGCAAAAGTGAGGGAACTCACGGAAAAACGCTATTTCGATGCAAATGTGGAAGTAACAAGAAACCTGCTTGAAGCGGTGAAGGGCAGTAGTATTGAGAAATTAATTTTTTTGAGTACGCAAGCTGCTGCCGGACCTTCTGCAGGTCTTGAACCCAAAAAAGAAACCTGCGTGTGCAATCCTGTTTCCTATTACGGAAAAAGTAAACTGGAAGCAGAACGAGTGGTTCGTGAAGAGTGCCCGGTTCCGTGGATCATTATTCGTCCTCCGAGCGTGTATGGGTCATATGATAGAGACTTTTTGAAGTATTTTAAGCTTGTTAAAAACCACCTCGCACCTTTGGTCGGTTTTAAGAAAAATTATCTCAGTCTTGTTTATGTGGAGGATCTTGTACGGTTGATACTACTCGCTGCTGAAAACGGAGAGGTTAAGAACCAGATCTTTTTTGCAGGTGATGGAAATATTTATAAGTTTGAGGATTTTATAGTTGCTGTCGAAAAGGCAATGGGGAAAAAAGTAATAAAGTTGCACATTCCGATTTTCCTGAGTTATCTTCTTGCCCTGTTCAATGAGGGGATGAAGTACTTCACAAAAAAGCAGGCAATAATAAACATGCAGAAAGTCAAAGAAATGCGCCAGTGCTATTGGTTGTGTAGTATTGAAAAAGCACATGAGTTGCTCGATTACCAGCCACATTACTCTCTGCAAGAGGGCGTGAGCAAAACCTATACATGGTATAAGGAACATAAATGGTTGTGAAAAAATATATTATAATACTCTTCGCAGTACTACTTGTAAGCACACTTCATGCTCAAAATACAAATCCCTTAAAAGAAAAACTTCTTACGAAGCAGGACTCACTTTTTATTGACTCTCTAACCACAGTAATATCTGAAACAGAAGTGGATACAAACATCGTGGTGATACCTATTGAGGAGTTGGAAGATTATATTGTTTCTTTGCAGGACACTTTTTTTTCCTATGAAGCAAAATCATTTCAGACAGATGAATATTATACTTTTGGGAATTCGCATTATATAGTACCCGATCACAAGGGCTCGATTGGAATATTCAGCTCCGGATTTGATAATATTATGCAGCCCAAAGATTTGTTTTATCCTTTGCTGAATTATTATGTCCTCCATAGTGATGATGGCAGATATGAGCTCGCCCCTTTGCAGAATTCATTCCGGGCGCTCCTTACCGATGTGCAATATTCGAATGGAGATTTCAATAATGAGAATAAAAGCATAGGTTTCATCAAGAATACATTTGCCGATTTCATTAATTTTCAGCTTTATGCACAGAGCGGAGAGCATACAAGTCCATGGGGAAATAAATGTTACTTTGATAATTTTGTGTTCCAGGTGCAAAAGAAATTTCTTACAGAATCCTTTGCAACACATCAATTTAATTATAACTTCATCAAATTATTCTCTGCTGATGAAATATATAATGTATTCAATCCAGATTATGGAATTTCACTCAATACACCTTATCTTCAGAAAAATGAAACGATCATAAATCAATTTGAAGCCTTCTTTTTCGACGAAATCCTTCACTTTTCCTATCTGAACCAGTACGGCAAAGAGCACGTTTATGACAATTCATCTCACAAAGCCAAGAATACGATCGTACGCCACCAGTTCAACCTTGCTTTCGATCTCCCTCTCGAAGAATATACCACAAACATTTTACTTCGTGCTGATCTGCAGGGTATTGATCACTTTTACTGGAAAGGATATATGCACGATTATCTTATTCATGTTGCTATTAATTCTCCTGGAATTTTTGCGGATTTCTATTCCATCAAAGTTGTCAATGATGTGATCTTTTCTGAAAAACCTGATACGGTTTTCATTATGCCGGAGCTTGTTTTTGATATTCCGATAACGGAATCTATCAATTCTAAATTGTCCGTGGGCGCTCGAAGAAAAGAGAAAAACTTTTACTATGATGGAATTTATGCTCTCGATAACAAGACGAAAATAATTTTCAGTAATGCAGAAATTTCCTACTCAAATGAAAATACAAAGATTTCTCTTACCGCATTTTATGATGAGATTAGGAGGGATGGACAGTGGGTTTTGTTACCCGGCGAGGAATCAACTGCCTATGAGCAACTCGATGATTACAAGCTGTTTGGCGCAGATATTGATGCTGAACTTCATTCAAGAATATTAGGGATAGATAATACATACCGGATTGCAGCTACCTATACACATTGCCCGGAGGATCTTGTAAATTACCCGTCTTACAAGGCAAAGTTTCAATGGAAAAACAGGAAGCATCTACCTCATATGAATTTTATATTTCTTAATGCTGAAGCATCCTACCTTGGTAATTTTCTTGATATCGCAGGAGATAAAGTGGACCATCAATTATTCTGTTCTGCCGAGATCGGTGTGAGCATCAAACGTTTTTTGCTCTATTTGAAATTGACAAACATATTCAATATTCTTGACTCAAATTACTTCATGTTCAAACTAAATGAAGTGAATCCTTTTGGTGTCGCTTTTGGTGTACAATGGAATTTCATTAATTAAAAGGAATGTCTATGGAATGTAAAAAAAGTGAAAATATGCACACGTGCAATTGCACATATCCATACGATAAAAAGGGTATGTGCTGCGAATGCGTTGCATATCACAGAAAAAGGGGAGAGCTCCCGGCCTGTTATTTCACTGAAGCTCAGGAGAAAACCTATGATAGAAGTATTGAATATTTTATTCAAGTAAACACACGGTAATGAACAAGAGGAGGCAACTCATGCAAAAAATTACCATTTCTTTATTTATGCTGCTTCTTATTTTTGCAGCAAGCGCCGGCGCATCTGATTTTATGAAAGCCGTTGAAAACCAACCTCGGGCTGTCCAAAATTACGATATATCAAAAATGAAAATGTACCAGGGACAGATGAGGGACAATACCCCTGTGCCAGATTATAACATTGTAGTAAATCCCTACGGCATATTGACATCCTATTATGATTACATGCCGGGAAGTTATGCCAGCTATCCTATCCGACCGCAGAGCGATTATGGCAGCGGCACATACATGACATTTTTCGGCACAGCATCGACCACCGCGAACCGTCGTCAGTACTGGGCATATGCAGATGCGGCAGGTAACATCGGGACAAACTGGGCAACCATCAGCACATATGATTACTTGCAGGGTTACGGAAGTATGGCGGTTCATCCTGCCACCGGCAATCCCTTTGCAACCTGGCACGAGGATTTTGGTGCAGACCCCAAACTTCCTTTTAACTATGATGACTACCATTTACTTTCAATTCCCGGATTCTGGGCTACACCTATCGTATTTCTTAACACGCCGCCAAATCAATATTGTTGGCCCTATCTCTACTTAGGAGATTCACCTGACGGCGATAATTACAAGAGAGTGTATCAGATCTCAAATAATGCAGCTAATAATGCTGCGGGATATCCATGTGAAGATGTGCGCCTTCTCTATGCAGACATTGAGAATACCGAATGGGCGGATTTTTCTACGGTCATGAATACTGCAAACTGGGATGAAGTAACTGTGTTTACGGACTGGCGAGCAAAATCCTGCCGACCTTTCCAATCATTTGCAGTTGATCCCAATCTGGATGGTCATGTTGCATTCATCGGAAGTGTGGTGTGGCTGGAAGGAGACCTGGGTGATATGCCGGTAGAAGAAGGAGCATTCATGTGGGAGTCCTTTGACTACGGAGAGACCTGGGATTACGCAAACCTGTATTCAGATGGTCCTACAGATTATTTTTATACCGTTGCCAATCTTCCTCAATTTGAGAATAATTCAGGTGAAATTCTTCCTGAACTCGAAGTTGGTGCTATTGGCTATCACAGCACTGCAACTTTTGATAATTATGGTTTGCACTTTCCGTATATTCAGTATTACGGATACACTGATGAAGGTAGTACCTATTACTTTAATCACTATCTTCCCTCAGCAGAATTAGTTTGGAACGGAACTGATTTTGAATATCACAACGTGCCGGAATTTCCATGGATGGATACAGGAACTTCAGGTCATTATGTGCCATGGGGTGTAGAGGGAGGCGATACTCTCTATGTTTATAGAGTGGCATATTCAAAATATGAACCTTCGGGCGGGGCTGCACTTTTCCATGAAAATACACAAAAGCAAGCCGTGAACGTAGAGAATAACTGGCTGCTCCAGATGTGGGTGGACGGAACCTATGTGCAGCTTGCAGAAGATGGTGATCCAGCTTATGCTGCCTATGCACAGCACCCGCTGATATACATTTCTGTTTCCAGCAATAATGGTCTTACCTGGTCGGAACCTCTCGAATTTACCGATATTTATAACCCGAACTTTGATTTCTCGAACCAGATCACTGTCTATCCCTACATCTCACAGAATATTAAAGATATTGGTGATGATTGGGGTGAGATCATGTATTATTATTTTAATGATAATTCATTTGGTTCATTCGTTCAGGGGCAAGGCGCCCAGACCGGCGGTGAGATCACACAGGGAGTTATTCAAATTGAATTCCCCGGAATCGGTGTCGATGATGAGCCAATTCAAAATATAATCTTCTCACAAAATCAACCAAATCCATTTGGAAATTCAACAAAGATATCTTTCAGCAGTAAGAAGTCGCTGAACGAAGCGGCTAAGGTGGCTATTTATAATGCCAAAGGGCAGCTTGTTCGTACTTTGTCATTAACTCTTGAGACTCCTCAAAACGGTTTTGCAGATTGGGATGGCAAAGATGAAGCAGGTCAGAGTGTTGCAAATGGAATTTATTTCTATAAACTGCATGGTTCAGTTGATTCATCTGCAGGAAAGATGTTGTTAACTCGTTAAAATTCAATTATAGTAACACTACAAGGTCCGTGTCTTTTGATGCGGACTTTTTTATGAATTGATTACTAATATGAATTAACAAAGGTTTTGATTTAAAAAATTATGTTATTTGTGGTATAAATTCCAATAATTCATGAAATTACTTTATGAATATTAAGTCTTACTATTTGTCTCAAGTAATGATTGTTCGTTTTAAACTTATCACTGTGCTCTATGGTAAAAGCTTCTTTGAATTCTATTACTTCCTTTTGTAGTTTTCATAACTACCAGGGCTGCAAATCGGAAATAATAGTTGACGTAAATTTATCAGCTTCATTTTTTGTAAAACCAAATTATCAAAAAGATAGTTATGCATATATGAAAAAAAGAATTATTCTCATTATCGGAATACTCGTTCTCATACCCTTCTTGCTCGTTGCAAAAGTAACGTACCCGACTCCCACGCAGTGGGTGAATGATTTTGCGGGCGTGCTCTCCAGCAGTACAATACGTCAGCTTAACAACCTTGCGCTCGAGATAAAGCAAAAAACGGGCTTTGAGCTTGCAGTTGCTATCGTGAAGGATCTCCAGGGTGAAGAATATTATACATACGCTAATAAATTATATGAAAAATGGGGTGTAGGCAGCAAGGACGATAAGGGTTGCCTGATACTAATTGTAGTTAATGAACGCAAGCTGAAGGTCGAGATCGGCTATGGCGCAGAGGGTTTCATCACAGATGGACTCGCAGGCGAGATAGCAGATAACTATATGGTTCCTTATCTCAGAAATAGTAATTGGGACCAGAGTGTTCTCCAGGGATATCTTGCGTTTGCTTCTGTCATTGGTAAACATTATGAGGTGCAGTTCGATGGCGTTCCTGAAGGATCATATCAAATTGGCAGTAAAACAAGTGCCAGAAGTGTCATAAAATTCATTTTTGGATTTATTATTCTTATGCTGATATTAGGGGGGCGCATGGGATTCCTGCCGTTCCTGTTTCTCGGTGGAATGAGCGGTGGACGAAGCTCGGGCGGTAACTGGAGCAGTGGTAGTGGTGGTTTTGGTGGCTTCGGCGGCTTCGGAGGAGGCATGAGCGGAGGGGGAGGAATAGGTCGAGGTTTCTGATGCCGTGGTATTTGATCATTATAATTTTTGTACTTAATATTCTCTGGGGAATCGGATTTTTCTATTTCCTTCTTCTTATATTTTTTCATCCGAGAAAGAAACTAAGACTATTTGGCAAAAAACTTCCCGTCGTTGGAATTCTCATTTATTTTAGGAATAAGATCGCCAAGATCATCAAGGAAAAATATGAAACCTACATAGAGCGCTACCCGGGCGGTGTGGTAAATATTAAGAAAGAAGAATTTATTCGAACCATCTACGAAAAGGTACATGAATGGACGGAAGAAAAGGCATTGGTGCCGAATCTCCCAAACTTTATCCAAAAGCCGGTTCTATCTTTTGTGCAGGTTGTGTCAGATCATTTTTTAAAAGAACTATTCAGGAATTTTATTCCCAATCTTGCAGAAAAATATCAGATCAGAAAAAAAATATTCGATTTGTTCTCAGATAAAAACATAAAATTTATTGAAGATAAAGCAAAATATTATCTCACAAAACCTTTGGTGATCATAGGGGCTTTTTTCGGATTGCTCTTTGGTTTTTTAAACATAATTTTGATTATTATCTTCTAAATGAAATAAAGAGAGAGGTCTACATGAAAAAAATATTCCTTTGCGCATTAATACTACTATGTGCTGGCATGTCTTATGCCGAAACCTTCAACATTGATAAGGTCATCCAGCTCGGGCTGGAAAATTCTTATGATATCACAAACCAGACCTACACGCTTCAGAAATCAAAGCAAAGTCTCTACTCCTCATTCCTTGATATCCTGCCCAATGCAAACTATTCGATTTCAAATACAGAACCTTCCAGTCCAACTTCAAAATCCGGAAATATCAGTATTACCGAAACTGTTTCCAGCGATGATTACCGATATTTCAATATCACAGGCAATCTTTCATCTCTCAGGAAAAGTAAGATCGATCTTGAGATCACGAGAAAAAATCTCATCTATAATATCATCTCCTCGTATCTGGATGTGCTTCTTAAGGAAAAACTAAATGACGTTTCCAAAATGGCGCTTAATATCGCAAAGATGAACTATGATGAAACAAAAACCCTGAGAACTTACGGCAAAGTTTCCGAGCTCGATATGCAACAGGCGGAAATCGATCTTTCAAGCGCGCAGATCGACTCATTGAAATCAGAATATAACTATGAGAACAGCAAAATGGATCTGTGCTTCCTGTTGAGTATTGATTACGATGAGAGTTATACTTTTGCAGAACTCGATTATGCCTTTACCGAAAACCAGACATTCAGTCTGGATATTGATGAAAATCTTACAGTAAAGTCTTATAAAGAAAGCATGAAACAATCCAAGCTGAGTTTTGTTCAGAATTGGCTGGAGTTCATTCCAACATTAAGTTTTTCTGTGAATAAAACGCTTCCCTGGGAAAAGAGCGGTCTCTTTGATTTTGATGCTAAAAGTTCCCCGACTCAATATACACTTGCCCTTTCTTATCCTTTGCTTAATTCCTTGACGAATCTTCCCTCAAATAAATCTTCTCATTATAGTTATAAGCAAGCGAGACTCCTATATGAACATAAGAAAAAAGGAGAACAGCAGGATTTTTTGCAGGCAGTAAAAAATTTCAACCAGCTTCAGCAGAGCTACGAACTTGCAAAAAAGCAGGAAAATCTATCTGAAATGCATTTCAGTCTGGTGAATGAAAAATACCGTCTCGGGCAAGCAGACATGACTGAGCTGGAAAATGCACGGCAGGAACGCTTTAAAAGCATGAGCTCCAGGATCAGCCAGTATTATTCTCTTATCATGGCTCAGGAAAATATTCATCTTATTACAAACAATAAATTACTAAATAGATATTAAGGCAGGTAAGTATGAAAAAATTTGTGTGGATCATAATTGTGGTCGTTATCATCGTGGTGGTTGTTGTGTCTGTGACAGGTAAAAAGAAGACAACTCAGCAGAAAGGTGATGAAAAAACACCAACCGCAGTTGCCAAGATCGACGATATCTCAATTGTGCTTGATGAAGTAGGAGAAATTCGACCAGTTAAAGAAGTCAGTGTGAAGTCAAAGTTGAGCGGACGCATCAGTAAAATGTTCGTGGAAGAGGGTGAGCCCATTCATGTAGGTGATATCATTGCAGAAATTGAGCCGGATATGGCTCAGGCACAAACCCTTTCAAGAATTAAAAGCACTCTGAAAACAACTGAGATCAATCTCGAGAATGCACAGAAAGATTATGAATCCAGTAAAGAGCTTGACGATAAAAATCTCATATCTGATGAAGAGTGGCGGGATGCACAGAACGCACTTAAATTAGCACAGATCAGCTATGATTCTGCACTGGAACAATATAAACTCGTTGAAGAGATTGGCATAACAGAAACAAATATGAAGGTCACTGCTCCTGTATCCGGCATGATCATAAATAAAAATGTCGAAGAGGGAGAAATGGTCGTTTCCAGCGAGTCATATTCCGGCGGAACAGTACTCATAACCATTGCAGACCTTTCCCAAATGATCATCCTTACGGATATAAATGAAGTTGATATTGGCAAGATATCTCTCGGAAGAGATGCTAAAATCACTATCGATGCTTTTCCGGATAAAAAATATAGCGGTAAAATCATACATATTTCACCGATGGCAGCGATTGCGAGCAATAATATTCGAACATTTCAGGTGAAGGTTTCTATCGAAGAAAATTTGAAAGACCTTCGCCCGGGCATGAGTGCGAACGTGACAATTATTGGTAAAACAAGGAATGAGGTTATCACGATCCCAATACAGGCAATATTTCAGGATGATGACGGCAACGACGTCGTCTATATCGTAAAATCTGACACACTTATTACAGCTTCAATTGTAAAAACCGGCATCAATGACCTTCAGAAAGTGGAGATCGTGGAAGGTGTCGCAGAAGGTGATACTATATCTCTGGTAGAAAAGTATGATCCAAATCAGGGAGGAGCGGACTCAAGGCGTAGAATAAGAATGCATTAATAATACACATATATGGATGTGGAGGAAAAAAAATGATGAAAAAAGTCGAACTCTCATTGAAGAATCTAGACGAAGTCTTTCCCGACGAATTCACGGAAGAACAGAAAGCTCGTGCGAAAACAATTTTTCTAAAAAAACTCGCTGAACTATCTCATCGTTTTTACAATGGTAAGATCCAGACTGTACCGAAAGCTGCCGTTTTTGGTTTCAACTGGTTCAACGTGTGGTACACACCGGGCGTGTCTAAAATATCAACCACTATTCGTGATGATAATGACACTTCTTTTGAACTTTCAAACAGAGGTAATCTCGTTGCTGTGGTAAGTGACTCAACACGTGTGCTGGGGGATGGTGACTGTACTCCTCCGGGAGGTCTCGGGGTAATGGAAGGAAAGGCATTTCTAATGAAATATCTTGGCGGTGTTGATGCTGTTGCGCTTTGTGTGGATAGTTATAATGAAAAAGGTGAACACGATCCTGATAAGATCATTGAATTTGTGAAGATGTGCCAGCCCAGCTTTGGAGCGATCAACCTCGAAGATATTTCTCAACCCAATTGTTATAAGGTTCTGGATACGCTTCGTGAAGAGTGCTACATTCCGGTATGGCATGATGATGCGCAAGGTACTGCCTGCGTAACGCTTGCAGGTCTTATCAATGCATTGAAATTAGCTAATAAGAAAATCGGGGATGTAAAAATTGTTTATTTAGGAGCAGGTGCTGCAAATACTACGATCGCCAGGATAATTCTTGCTGCCGGTGGTGACCCAAAGAAGATGATAATGTTCGATTCCAAGGGGGGACTGCATGCCGGCAGAGAGGATATCAAAGCCGATAAACGCTTTTATCGAAAATTGGAGCTCTGTGAAAAGACAAATCCTGACAGGATCAGTGATTTTGCTGAGGCCTGCAAAGGTGCAGATGTGCTTATTGCACTTTCCAAACCAGGTCCTGATACAGTCAAGCCAGAGTGGATAAGCTCGATGGCTGATAAATCGATCGTCTTTACCTGTGCGAATCCCGTTCCGGAAATATATCCATACGCGGCGAAAGAAGCAGGAGCATTCATTGTTGCCACAGGACGCGGTGATTTCCCGAACCAGGTGAATAATTCAATTGGATTCCCGGGTATTCTGAAAGGTGCTTTGATGGTTCGTGCCAAAAAAGTGACTGATAATATGGCTATCGCTGCAGCTTATTCACTGGCGAACTATGCAGAAAAACGCGGTATCGATCCTGAAAATATTGTTCCCAAAATGGATGAAGCAAATGTCTTCCCTGAAGAAGCTGCCGATGTTGCAATGCAGGCGATCAAAGATGGTGTTGCCAGGATAACGATGACCCGCGAAGAGGCGTTCAAAATAGCAAAAAGAGATATTGATTATGCAAGAAACCTCACTGCTTCACTTACTGAGAATGGTTATATCAAATCTCCCGATCAGGATATGCTGCAGGATGCGTTGAAATGGGCTGTTGATCAGGTGCAGTAGATAACTACTCATAAATTTGATTAACTCGGCTTGAGGATTCTTAAGCCGGGTTTTTTATTTCTCCTTCACTACTACTGTTCCTGCTATAAGATTATGAAAGCCCTGGTGCTTTTTTGTAAAGAGAATAAGAAATATTCCAATAATCCAAAAAGAATTAAAAATTTTTTAAAAAAAATCGCACAAAAGCAGTCATATTAGCCCTTCATAAAACCAAATCTAATAATTTGATAACAAAAAAATAAGTTTTATATTATTTCATTGCTGTCCTAAATGAATCAAATATATCATTTTTGGACAGTTATATGTCCATAAGCACTATATGTCCTTTTTTCATGCAAGAACAACCCTCTTAATTACCTTATTATTCTTTTATTTGTCCTCTATTTTTACAACATTTCGTAAAATATACACAAATATGAAAATTCCGATTGCATTCCCAAGAACCATTGGAAGTATAATTTCTTTTACAAGCGCAATAGAATTTGCATAAGGTTTTGAAAGCAGAAGTATCAATATCATGTGGAAAAGCTCGAGGCACACAACAACAGTAATTGCCATCCAGTAGGAGAGTGATTTTTTAAAGGATTTGGAAACGAGTCCTGCGATCACACCTGCGAGAAGAGTCGCAAGAGAGCAGGGAAGCTGAGTAAAACCACCTAATAGAAAACGGTGCAATCCAGCCAGGAATCCTGTAATGATACCGATGACCGGTCCACCGATAAAGCCGGCAACAAATGGAGCCGTGTCACGGATGTTGGAGAGTGCCCCAACTACCGGAATACCCAAAGTCGTGCCATAGATACCGATTATTACGAAAAGGATTATTGTTTTTACCGAATCCCAGGGAGTTGCCTTACCTGTAAATACATTCTTAAAGGTTTCACTTTTGCTGAACAGGAAAAATATGAACATCACAAACAGACTTTCCTGAAGTAAACTGAACACGGATTTAAGGATCACTACGCTTTTTACAGGCGCAGCATTGAGTGTCGTAGCACACATAATTAGTAAGAATAATACAAGGAGCGATTTTCTCATTTCTGACCTTTCTATTTGTTGTTTAATGTATGATCTTCTTCGTTGAAGGTAAGGTCTGATGTCCATTCATAAGAACCGTTTTTTCCCTCAATTTTCCAGAAATCGTAGTTGCCGAATTTTCTATCCCCAGCTTTGTTCAATACTGTCCAGCCAGTGCATCCATAATATGAATTTGCAGTGTGTATGAAGGCATCAGCGAGCTCTTTGGGGTCCCCGGTTCTTGTAACAATGTGGGATAATGCAGCCAGCCAGCATGCGTCATACGCTACTGAGGAATAAGTCGAAGGACTCACATCGTATTTATTCATGAGCTGTAATCCGAGAAAATGAGCTTTTTCAGTTTCTTGAGGACTGTACATCGGGTTGATAAAGTTGATATCGATCGATGTTTGAGCTGCCCTATTACTTTTTCTGATATCTTCGTTTTTAGCAGTCCCGTCACTTCCAAACCATTGTAGTTTCATAAGGATTGGATGTTCGGAGAGCACTTCAAAAATGGGAATAGACTCATCAAATGCAAGGAAGTATATACATAGTTCATCGGGTGAATATCTTTTTAATGACTTTTTTACGAGAGCATCCAACCGGGTTATATACTCATCAAAATCCTTGGAGAAAGGATCATAAGCGGTGCCCTCAATGAACTGTATTGAAGTGTTCTTAAGATTTTCACCCATTGCATTAATAAGACCTTTGCCCCAGATATCATCCCTCCAAATTGGCAGCACAGCTTTATAATGCATACTCTCCATTAACGTTACTATTGCAACTGCCTGATGAGTGTCATCCGGGATCAGCCGGAAGATAAAATCGTTTGCAACTGCGAGTTCTGGAGCTGTGCTTTCTGTGCTGATGACGATCAGATCATTCTCGTCTGCAAATGGCTTGATGGCAGAGAGTTCGGAACTTGCCTGAACCCCAATAATCGTTTTGATCCCTTTTGAATGCATCAACTTTGCCTTGCGTAATGCAACTATTGGGTCTGTTTGAGTATCTTGAAATTCGATATGAAAAGCATAAGGTTTTCCTATGCATGTCAGATAGGAGTTGATATCCTGCTCTGCGATTTCGCATGCTACTTTAACAGATGTGCCAAATGATGAAAGATCTCCGGTCAGGGAAAGAAGCGCCCCGATAGTGATATCTTTTTTAGTGGAACATCCGGCAAAAATAAGCAGTAGTAAAAGCAGGTTGAAAATAATAATTTTTTTCATATGTTATCCTTTCAACTTTTTGATTATTTCAATTCATTTATTGCATCGTCGATCGTATTAAAGATCGGGAAATCGGAATGGAAATCGACGAGTTCCAGAACATGTAATATATCGTCATTCGCAGAACAGAGTGCGATAACACCATTGCTGTTAAGTTCGCGAAGAGCAAAGTAAAAGGCGCGAATGCCGGCACTGCTTATATATACAAGTTTTGAACAATCAATAAGGAAATTGTACTCCCCATCAAGGATGTATTTTATCAAACTATCTTGAAAATCCTTTGATGTGAAGGAATCGACCTTCCCCTCAACACTGATAATGCGTATGCCTTGTTCTTTATTTGTTGTAATGTGCATAATTGCTCCTCTTATTGCTTGCTGTAATACTGGATATCAAGCATTGTTATATCATCGGATTGTGGTGTCTTTCCGGAAAACTCATGAACTTTTTTTATTATCATTTTTAGTACTGTAAATGGACTTGAATCAGGTTGAGTTCGTAAAGTTTTTTCTAATTTATTTTCTCCAAACAGTTCATCCTTTTCATTTGTTGCTTCAGTTATGCCGTCTGTATAAAGGAATATGCTTTGATTGCCTGATAGCATTATTTCTTCTGAGGTATATTGAACGTTTTGCCGCAAGCCAAGTGGAGTTTTATGGGGAAGTTCGATTAATTCTATTTGATCTTTTTTGAGAAGATAGGGGGGATTGTGACCAGCATTCGTGAGTGAAATGTGCCCAGTCGCAACATTAAGAATTCCTAGCAAGAGCGTCAGGAACATACAATGTTCATTATCATGATAGAGTTCGAAATTCACTTCGGAAATAATTTCTGCAGGAGATGGAATGCCGGCTTGTCCTTTTTTGAGTAGCATGCTTGTGGCGCGTATCAGACTCTTACTTCGAGCCATGAAAAGAGCGGCAGGCACTCCTTTGTCGGACACATCTCCTATCAAGAAGCATAGGTGATTATTATCGATAAAGAAGAAATCGTAGAGATCACCGCCAACTTCTTTTGCAGGTTCGAGCAATGCGTAGATATCAATCTCATTCCGTGCAGGGAAAGCAGGAAATGTTTGAGGAAGCATGCTCATCTGAATTTCATGAGCAATTCGGAGTTCGCTTCTTATTTTCTCGTTAGCAGCAGTGGTTAGTTTGAGATCGGTAATATATTGTTGAAGAGTTTTCTCCATACTGATAAAGGTCTCTGCAAGCTGTCCCATTTCATCATGGGAGCTTCTCGTGAGGTGAGTTAACTCTGTCGAATCAGTTGTACCAAAATTGTTTTCCGTAAGCTGCCGGGCGTGTGCTGTAAGGATTTTGACAGGTTTTGTGAAGCGGCGGACAATAAAAAAAGTGATCACACATGCTATAAGTAAGGCAGCAAGTGTAATGAAGATTTCCCTATGAAAGAGGCGTCTTGCTGGTTCCCTCATTTCATCAACATACAATGCGGATACAATATACCAGTCGAGCGGTTCAAAGAGATCAACATAGGCGATTTTTTTGTAGTTCAAGTTACCCGGATGTCCAGGTTTATCCCAGAAATAAGTATAGGGTTTATCGGGATTTTTTGATGCTTCAACAAGATGTTCGTAATGCTCAATACCCATTCCCGGAATATCTACATCGTCAAAATCAACACCTTCCATTGTGGGGTGGACAAGAAAAATGTGGTTATTATCGAAAATGAAAAAATACCCGTTCTCCCCGATACGGATCTTTGAGAATGTTTTCCGAAATTCGCTAAGAATTTCTTCAAGCTTACTCTCTATATCTTTATCAATATCATCGATGTACACGCCGGTTCCGATAATCCAATTCCATGGTTTGAAATAGTAATTGTATGTGAGCTTCTCGACTGGTTTTGATTCATCGAGGTGGATATACCAGAATGACTCAAAACCATTTCCAGACTCAAGCATTTTTCCCTTGATCATCTTCAGCGGGTAGTTACCTTTCACATCCTGGTATTCTGTCATGTCCTTGCCCTTGATGTTCGGGTCAGGATGTGAGATTGCTGTAAGATCGGTATCATATATATAGAAATAATCATTATTTCCGTAACGGAAATTCTCAACGCTCTCGAGGGCAAATGCTTTTGCATCCTGCTCTGAAAGAATTCCCTTTTCATAAAGCGAATGGTAATAGTCTATGTCTGAAATAACGATCCCCGTGACGTTTTTGATCTGCTCTTTGTATCGGTTCAGTGCATATTCTTTATGAAAAAGCAAACCACGATATTCATTATCAACATACAAAGAAATGAGTTTCCGCATATCATGAACTGAGGCAGTGACAGTATTCCACATGATCTTCTCGACTTCATGCTGGGTGAGCAGCATAAATGCAATAGTTGTGCAAATAAGTATGACAAGAATGAG